>JBATEM010000307.1:0-3921 GCA_049664005.1 Candidatus Macondimonas sp. | reverse complement strand
GGCCACGCCACGAGCGCCACGGCCAGCAGCGTGGCGAGCAGGCACAGCGCAATGAATCCCGCAGTCATGGCGCCGGCCCCCGCTCCCCATCCAGCAGGGTGCGGGCACGCTGGTGTTCGGCCTCACTCAAGCGCGGCGATTCAGCCCCGGCACGTCGATTGCGACGGGTCAGCGCCAGCCAAATCCCTGAACCCAGCAACAGCAGCGCGAAGGGGCCAAACCACAGCGCATAGGTGAGCGGCTTCACGGTGGGCCGATAGAGCACGAAATCACCATAACGGGCGACCAGAAAATCCTTGATCGCCGCGCTGTCATGTCCCGCGCGAACCATTTCCGCCACCTCGCGGCGCAGATCCTCCGCCAGAGGCGCCTCAGAGTCTCCCAGGGTTTCGTTCTGACACACCAGACAGCGCAGCTCGGGGAGCAGGGCCTCGTATTGGCGCTGCTGGGCAGGGTCCTCAAAACTGCGCGGCGCGATGGCCAATGCGGTCCCGCACAGGAGCCATGCCATCCCGGCGCTCAGGACACGCATCCAGGGCTTCACGGCGCACCTCCGGCCTGCTGAAGCGCATCGATCAGGGGATCCAGTTTTTCAGCAATCACCTGGGGGGTGAGCGGACCGATGTGCTTGTAGCGGATGATGCCGGCGCGATCGATGACAAAGGTTTCGGGCACGCCATAAACGCCCCAGTCAATGCCCACTCGCCCGTCGCGATCCACGGCGATATCCTGGAACGGATTACCGAAACGGGCCAACCAGGCGCGAGCCTGTTCGGAGTCGTCCTTGTAATTGAGCCCCACCAGGGGCAGTCCACGGCGCTTCACCCAAGCGCTCAGGACAGGATGTTCCTCCACGCAAGCGGCACACCAGGAGGCCCAGACATTGAGCAGAGTCACCGGCGCGGCAGCGAGATCCCGTTCAGTAATCCGGCGTTCGGGATCGGCCAGGGTCGGCAAGACAAAGGCCGGAGCCGGCCGGCCGACCAAGGGCGAGGGGACCTCACGCGGATTGAGGCCCAGCCCGACATAGAGCAAAGCCACCAGGAGCAAAAAGGCGCCCAAGGGCAACAGAAATCGCATCATGCGCCGACTGCCCCCTGCATCGGGGTCGACCGGACACGCGCCGTGGCCAGCCGGTAGCGCCGATCGGTGATGGCCAATAGGCCCCCCAGCGCCATCAGGGCGGTGCCCATCCAGATCCAGCGCACCATGGGCTTGTAGTGCACCCGCACCGACCAGGCGCCACCGGGTAATGGCTCGCCGAGGGCGGCAAACAGATCACGGGTCAGGCCGGCATCAAAGGCGGTCTGGGTCATGGCCTGTCGCCGCACGGTATAGAGGCGCTTCTGGGGGGTCAGCCGGGCCACTTCCCGTCCGGCGCGCGAGACGACGATCAAGGCTTCCTCAGCCGTGTAGTTGGGACCGGTGACCGGATACACCGATTCCAGCCGGAAGGCGTAACCGGCAAGCTCGGTGGATTCCCCCGGCGCCAGGCGCACCACCCGCTCCGCCTCCAGGGCGCTCACCACACCGGCACCGATCATGAACAGCGCGATCCCGGCATGGGCCAGATGCATGCCGTAGAACCCACGGGGCAGTTGCGCCCACGCCCGGGGCGAAAAACCGCGCCGTCCCAGCCGCTGGCCGATGCCATACAGCGAAAGCCCCAAGGTCCAGAACGCGAGCCACAAACTCACCGCCAGCAGATAGCGCCGCCAGCCCAGGCCAAAGACGACCAGACACAGCAGCGCCAGCCCCAAAGCGGGCAGACCGATCCGGAGCGCCACGCGGGCCAGTTCGCCGCCACGCCCCTGCCGCCAGGCGACCAGCGGACCCAGGCCCATCAGCACGATCAGAGGCAGCATCAGAGGGACGAAAACGGTGTTGAAGTAAGGTGGCCCCACCGACAATTTGCCCAATCCCAGCGCGTCCACGGCCAGCGGATACAGGGTGCCCAGCAGCACGGCGGCGGCGGCCACCACCAGCAGGACATTGTTGGCCAGCAGCAGGCTTTCCCGCGACAGCGGGGCGAAGGTGATTAGCGAGCGCACCCGCGGCGCCCGCCAGGCGTAGAGCATCAAGGATCCCCCCACCACGAGCGTGAGGAAAGTCAGGATGAAGAGCCCACGCCCCGGATCGGTGGCAAAGGCATGCACCGAGGTCAGCACCCCCGAGCGCACCAGGAAGGTGCCCAGCAGACTCAGGGAAAACGTGGTGAGGGCCAGCAGCACCGACCAGGCCTTGAAGCCATCGCGCTTTTCCGTGACCGCCAGGGAATGGATCAGCGCCGTGCCGGTGAGCCAGGGCATGAACGAGGCATTCTCCACCGGATCCCAGAACCACCAGCCGCCCCAACCCAGTTCGTAATAGGCCCAGTGGCTGCCCAGCGCGATACCCACGGTCAGGAACATCCATGCCGCAGTGGTCCAGGGCCGCGACCAGCGCGCCCAGGTGGCGTCCAGCCGTCCGCCCAGCAGCGCCGCCACCGCCAGCGCAAAGGCCACCGAGAAGCCCACATAGCCCATGTAGAGCATGGGCGGATGGATCACCATGCCGGGATCCTGCAGCAGGGGATTGAGATCCTGCCCATCGACCGGGACTGGAAACTGCCGGGTGAAGGGATTGGAGGTGAACAGGATGAAGGCCAGGAAGCCCACACTGATCGCTCCCATGACGCCGATCACCCGGGCGGCATAGGCGGTGGGCAATTGCCGCGCGCTGGCCGCGACCGCCACCGTCCAGCCGGCGAGGATCAGGACCCACAGCAGGATGGAACCCTCATGCCCGCCCCACACCCCGGTCAGCCGATAGATCAGCGGCAGCGTGCTGTTGGAATTCTGCGCCACATACAGGACGGAAAAATCATGGCTCACAAACGCGTAGGTCAGCACGCCATAGCTCAGCGCCAGGAACAGCAGTTGCCCCCAGGCCGCCGGCACGGCCACCGCCATCCACGCAGGGCGATTGCGAGCGGCTCCCCACAGCGGGAAGACGGTCTGGCACAGCGCGAGCAGGAAAGCCAACACCAGGGCGAAATGGCCCCATTCGATGATCATGGCTGCATTTTCCGCATCATTTCATGGTCCGGCATGGCGCCCTTCGCCTTCAGGGCATCGGCCACTTCGGGAGGCATGTAGTTTTCATCGTGCTTGGCCAGAACCTGGTTGGCCACGAACATCCCGGCCCCATCCAGCGTGCCATTCGCCACGATGCCCTGGCCTTCCTTGAACAGATCCGGCAGGACCCCCTGATACCGCACCGGCACCACCGCCGCCGTGTCGGTGAGCTTGAAGCGCACCGTCACCCCATCGGGCAAACGCTCCACACTGCCGGGGATGACCAGCCCGCCGACCCGGAAGGGCTGGCCGGGCCGCACCTCGCCGGCCGCCACCTGGGATGGCGTAAAAAAGAAGGTGAGGTTTTCACGAAAGGCCAGGCCCACCAGGAGGGCGGCGATGCCAACCCCCACGACCAGGGCCAGGGCCAGGGCCAGCAGCAGTCGATTCTTACGCGCCGTTTTCATTGCTGATCCGGTGGGTGGGGGCTACGGGATGGCGGGATGCCGTCCGGGTCTCTGCCTGGATGGACAACCGCAGCCGGCGATGCCGCCGCACGGGGATCCAGGCGTTGTAAACGAGGACCGCCAGGGCCAGTCCGTAGGACCCCCAGACGTAGGGCGCATAACCGCCCATCGCAAAAAACTCGGCGATCCTCATGTTCATGCGGCCTCTTCGACCACCCAGCGCCGATGCCGTTCCCGCTCCAGAATCTCGCAACGGGCACGCACCAGCACAGCGGCGGCAAAATAGGCCATGAAGCCCAGCGCCATGGTCAACAGCGGCCACAGCATGTCCCAGGTCATCGACGGATTGGACAGCTTGGACACGGTCGCGCCCTGATGCAGGGTGTTCCACCACTCCA
>JBATEM010000306.1:0-1644 GCA_049664005.1 Candidatus Macondimonas sp. | reverse complement strand
GGACACCCATTGCATGCACTTTCCCGGTGATCGGGAGGCAGTGCGCGCGGCCACGGTGGGGGTGGCGCTGGCAGGCCTGTGTGATCGCTTGCGCGTGGTGCCTCCCGGCGGCGCCTGGGCCTAGGTGCCGATTTGGCCTTTGTGGAATAATCATCGGCTGACGCCCTGCGCCGCCTGGCAACCAAACAGGTGATCGAGATGCCGGGTCAGACGGATTTTTTGAACAGCCGTCCAGGCGGACGGGAATAGCGAGGGGCGGATGGACGAAAATCGCAAGAAAGCCTTGGCGGCCGCGCTGGGACAAATCGAAAAGCAGTTCGGCAAGGGCTCCGTCATGCGCATGGGGGACAGCCAGGCCGCCAGCGACGTGATCCCCGTCTCCACCGGCTCGCTCGGTCTGGATATCGCGCTGGGCATTGGTGGCCTCCCGCGCGGGCGCGTCGTCGAAATCTATGGCCCCGAGTCCTCCGGCAAGACCACGCTGACGCTGCACGTCATCGCCCAGATCCAGAAAGCCGGCGGCACGGCCGCGTTCGTGGACGCCGAACATGCCCTGGACCCGCAATACGCGGGCTTGCTGGGGGTGAATATCGATGAACTGCTGATTTCCCAGCCCGACACCGGTGAACAGGCGCTGGAAATCACCGACATGCTGGTGCGCTCGGGCGCCGTGGACATCGTGGTGGTGGACTCGGTCGCCGCGCTGACGCCCAAGGCGGAAATCGAAGGCGAGATGGGTGATTCCCATGTGGGCCTGCAGGCGCGGCTGATGTCGCAGGCGCTGCGCAAGCTCACTGCCAACATCAAGCGCAGCAACTGCCTGGTGATCTTCATCAACCAGATTCGCATGAAGATCGGCGTCATGTTCGGCAGCCCGGAGACCACCACCGGGGGTAACGCGCTCAAGTTCTACGCCTCGGTCCGCCTCGACATTCGCCGCATCGGCGCCATCAAGCGGGGCGACGAGGTGGTGGGCAACGAGACCCGCGTCAAGGTGGTCAAGAACAAGGTCGCCCCACCCTTCCGCGAGGCGGAATTCGAGATCCTCTATGGCGAGGGAATTTCGCGCGAAGGCGAGCTGATCGAGCTGGGGGTCAAGCACAACCTGGTGGAAAAAACCGGCTCCTGGTACAGCTACCAGGGCGAGCGCATCGGTCAGGGCAAGGAAAACGTCCGCCAGTACCTGAAGGAGCGTCCCCAGCTCACCCAACAACTGGACCAGGCCCTGCGGGAACTGCTGCTGAGCGGAAAGACCCATGCCAGCGACGCCCTCGAACCCGACCTCGCCGCCGACTGAAGACGGCTTTCGCGCCCGCGCCCTGCGCCTGTTGGGCCGCCGCGAATATGCGCGGCGCGAAATGGCCGAACGTCTGGCCCGTTGGGGCGCCACGCCCGAACAGGCGGGCGCAGTGCTCGATCGCCTGGAAGCGGATGGCGCTCTGAGCGACGCCCGCTATGCCGCGAGCTGGGTGCGCGGTCGCCTGGGGCGCGGTGATGGTCCCCGTCGGCTTCACCATGGGCTGGCCCAGGCCGGGCTGGCGGAGGAAGTCATCAAGGAGGCGCTGCCCGATGGGGAGGACTGGGGTGAGCGCCTGGACGCCGCACGCCGCCGCCGCTTTGGCGCTGTCCCGCCGGCCGACTGGC
>JBATEM010000305.1:0-2602 GCA_049664005.1 Candidatus Macondimonas sp. | reverse complement strand
GCCATGAGCAAAGCAACGAAGTTCTCCCCGGAGATCTGGAAACGGGCGGTGCGGATGGTGTTCGAGCACCAGAAGGACCATGCATCACAGTGGGCAATGATCGAGTCGATCGCCCCAAGATCGGCCTGACTCAAACCACACAGCCTCCGACATGCCCGGTGCGGTTCACGGAAGCGCAGCGGCGCTTTGCGAGCGCGGTTGGTCTTCATGACGGGCTCATGATCTACATCAATGCCGTCCATGCGCCCACGCTTTAAGGTCGCAACCAGGCCGTTCAGGCGGTTGCGATCCAATAACACAAGGTGGGTAAACCATGATACGAATCACAGGGCGTCAATTGGGTGCGATGGCGGTGTTGTCCGCCCTTGGCTTTTCGGGAGTGGCGAGTGCCTATGAGGCAGGCGATGTGCTGGTGCGGGCAGGGCCGACCTGGGTGCTGCCCAACGACGACAGCAGCGCGGTGCATCCCATCCCGGGGAGTGGTGTTTCCGTCGATGACGGCGTGAGCCTTGGATTCTCCGTGACTTACCTGATCACGCCGCAGATCGGCGTGGAGTTGCTTGCCGCCTTGCCGTTCGAGCATGACATCAAGGGGGAAGGCTCCCTGGATGGCGTCGATATCGGCAGCGTCAAGCACTTGCCGCCCACGCTGACGCTCCAATGGTATCCCCAGGTGGGCGTGGACTGGGTACAGCCCTATGTGGGCGCCGGTGTGAACTACACCACTTTCATGAGCGAGGAAGCTGACGGGGAGCTGGAATCCATCGTGGGCAAGACCAAGATCTCGCTGGATGATTCCTGGGGCTACGCGCTTCAGGCGGGCGCTGACTGGCGCTTGAACGACACTTGGTTCATCAACACCAGCGTCTGGTATGTGGACATCGGAACCGAGGCGACACTGAAAACGGCGGGGGCGGGAACGCTCAAGACCGACGTTGATATCAATCCTGTGGTTGTCATGCTCGGCGCGGGCATGCGCTTCTGAACATAAGTCATTGTCTCCGCAACTTGCCCTGGGCAGGGATGCCCGCACAGGGGTTTATGGCGCCGGGTGATCCCCGGCGTTTTTTTGTGGTGATGGCCAGTTGCCAGCGATCAGGGCATTCGGGTTGAATAGCGGGAGTGGCCGTATCGGTCATCCTCTGCAAGCAAACCACGGGATCATGAATGCGATGAACACGGCCGCACACAGCTTCGATGTCACCACCGCGGATTTCCAGGCTCGGGTGATGCAGGCGTCCCGCACCCAGCCGGTGCTGGTGGATTTCTGGGCCACTTGGTGTGCGCCCTGCAAGACCCTGAAACTCATCCTGGAACAACTGGCGCTGGATTACGGTGGCGCCTTCCTGCTCGCCAAGGTGGACATCGACAAGGAAGCCATGCTGGCCAGCCATCATGGGGTGCGCAGTGTGCCCACGGTGCTGCTGTACAAGGATGGCCAGCCAGTGGATGGCTTTACGGGCGCTCAGCCGGAAGCTGCCATTCGCTCGCTGCTGGCTCACCATGGCATCGAACCGCCTCCCATTTCGACGCTCGAGGAAGGACTGCAGGCCCTGGACATGGGTCAATTGGACGCTGCGGAACGTCTGTTGGCGGCAGCGCTGGCGGAGGAGCCAGGCAATGCCCAGGCCGCCATCGGTCTCGCGCGGGTGGCGGCGTTGCGCGGCAATGTGGAGGGTGCGCGCCAGCGCCTCGCCGACCTGCCCGCCGAGGTGCGCGGCGGCGTGGATGCGGCTGCTCTGGTGGCTTGGCTGGATCTCAACGATCTCATTGCCCAAGGCCCGTCGCCGCAGACATTGCAGGACACGCTGAACCGCGCGCCCGATGATCTGGATGCCCGCTATCAACTGGCCATCTGGCGTGCCTTGGGCGGAGATCCGGAAGCCGCCATGGAGGAGCTGTTGGCGATCATGCGTCTGGATCGCAGCTTCCGGGACGACGGCGCCCGCAAGGCCTTGTTGCGGGTGTTTGATTTCGTGGGTGCGGAGCATCCGGTGGTGCGGCGGATGCGGGCCCGGCTTGCCATGTTGCTGAACTAGCGCCCCAATCGCTGCGCGGCTGCTAGGATTCAAGGGTTCGACGCAGGGATCGAGCGCACCCTTGTTTCAGCCATGGAGGCTTGCATGAATCTTGAGACCTTACCCCGCTTGAGGGTGCGGGGTGATCGGTTTGTCGATACCCACGGCCGCCATGTGATGCTGCGGGGTGTCAATCTGGGGGGTGACTGCAAGATTCCGTTTCCCCATGGCGGCACCCATGTTCCCACCGATTTCGCGGATCACCGCACGGTGTCCTTCATCGGGCGACCCTTCCCTCTGGCCGAGGCCGACACCCATTTCCGGCGCCTGCGCCATTGGGGGTTCAACAGCCTGCGCCTGCTGATCACCTGGGAAGCGGTCGAGCACGCCGGTCCCGGCCTCTATGACGAGGCCTACCTGGATTATTACGCCCAGATCTGCGAGCGGGCCGGCGCCTATGGTTTGTATGTGCTGGTGGATTTTCACCAGGACGTGTTCAGCCGCATGACCGGGGGAGACGGCGCGCCGGGTTGGGTGTTCGAGGCGGTGGGGCTGGATTTCACCCGCTTTCCCGCCGCTGATGC
>JBATEM010000304.1:0-2767 GCA_049664005.1 Candidatus Macondimonas sp. | reverse complement strand
GCCAGCACATGCAGCGTGTCCTGCCCGAATTGCACGCCGTTGTAGATGAATTCACTGGGCCGGCCGTCGTCCCGATGGCGCCCCAGGATGCGGTAGGATTCAGACACCCGCACCACCCGATCCACGCCCGGCAGCACGGCCATTTCGGCTTCTTCCAGGGCGGCGGTCTGGCCGATCAGATAGATTTCGGTGAGGACCTGCTGGGCGCCTTTTTCCTGGTGCACCCGCCACTGGATGCCGGGCAGGGCGTCCAGGCGCTCGGCAAGATCCGCGAACACGGGGCTTTCGGGAACGGCTTCGGGTTGCAGGATCAGAATCATGAGCGACGCGACCGAATCGGGGAGGGAAGCGGCCAATTATACGGCAGCGACGCGCTTCCCGCTGCGCGGGCGGCAGGAGCGGATCAGCAGCGGGCCGCCATGCGCCAGGGCTATTCCAGGCCGTCAATCGCCTCAATCGAGAAAGCGGCGCGTCAGATCGCCATAGGCCTCGATGCGCCGGTCGCGCAGGAACGGCCAGATGCGCCGCACCTGTTCGCCATGCGCCAGATCCAGCGTCGCGCTCAGGATCTCGGGCGCCGCGGTTCCGGCCTGGGCCAGGATTTCGCCCTGGGGACCGGCGATGAAGCTGCTGCCCCAGAAGCCAATTCCCGCACTATGCGCCGAGGGATCGGCTTCATAGCCCACCCGGTTGCAAGCCAGCACGGGCATTCCGTTGGCCACGGCATGGGCGCGCTGGATGGTGATCCATGCATCGCGCTGGCGGGATTGCTCGTCAGCCGGATCGTCCGGGTTCCAACCGATGGCGGTGGGGTAAAGCAGCAGTTCCGCGCCAGCCAGGGCCATGAGCCGCGCCGCTTCCGGGTACCACTGATCCCAGCACACCAGCACCCCGAGCCGGCCCACGGCCGTATCAATGGGGGTGAATCCCAAATCACCCGGCGTGAAATAAAACTTTTCATAGAACCCTGGGTCGTCCGGGATGTGCATCTTGCGGTAGCGGCCGGCAAGGCGGCCATCGGCGTCCAGTACCACGGCAGTGTTGTGGTAAAGCCCCGGCGCGCGTCGCTCGAACAGCGAGGCCACGATCACCACGCCCAGTTCCCGCGCCAATGTGCCCAATTGTTCGGTGCTGGGGCCGGGGATGGATTCTGCGAGATCGCACAGGGCGGGGTCCTCGACCTGACAGAAATAGGGGGTGTTGTGCAGTTCCTGCAGCAGCACCAGGCGCGCGCCGCCCGCTGCCGCTCGACGGATGTCATCCATCTGGGTGGTGAGGTTGGCGGCGGGATTCTCCCGGCAGCGCTGTTGCACCAGGGCAACATTCAATGGGCGGCTCATGGGCATGGTCCGACAGGATGGGTAGGCCGGAAATTCTAGCAAAATGAGATAACAGCGCGATTGCACGATGAGAGGGGTGGGCATCGGACCCTGTTATTCATTACAGGTGGCAAATGGTCTGGCCGATCACTATGGTTGAAGGCGATCGCAACGCGATTCCGTGGGCATCGGTACGGACGCATGAACACAGGATCTTCAAGGAGGAACGATGGCGGCTAAGACGGGATTTTGGGCCATTGCCCAGGCGCAGCCTGAAAAAACGGCACTGGTGGCGGACGACGGTCGGGCAATGAGCTTTGGCGAGCTTGATGAACGGGTCAACCGCCTGTCCCACGGCTTGCGCGCCCTGGGGTTGCAGTATCGCGACGGCATCGCGATGTTGATGCACAACGACCCCGTGTGGATCGAGGCCTTTCTGGCGGCGCACCAGATCGGCCTCTACCTGACGCCCATTAATTACCATCTGACCGGGCCCGAAGTGGCTTACATCATTGGCAACTGCGAGGCCAAAGCATTCATTGCCCATGAGCGCCATGCGGCTATGGCCCTCAAGGCGGTGGAGGAAATGGGCTACGACCGCTCACGCTGTTTTGCGGTTGGAAAAATCCCCGGCTTTCGTGATTACGAGGCGTTTCTGGCGGAGCATCCCGCCACCGCCCCCGAGGATCGCCAGGCGGGGACCCTGATGCTTTATACCTCGGGCACCACGGGCCGACCCAAGGGAGTGCGGCGCCCCTTGATGCCGGGCAATCCCGATGTGGTGGCCAGTCTGGCCGGCATGCTGGGCGCCCTGTTCCAGCTCAAGTCCGGCGCGGGCGTCCATCTGGTGACCGGGCCGCTCTATCACGCCGCTCCTGGCGGTTTTGGTACCGCATCCCTGCATCTGGGGCACAGCCTGGTGCTGATGGACCGTTGGGATGCCGAGGATACCCTGCGCCGGATCGAGCGCGAGCGGGTGACCTCCACCCATATGGTGCCCACCATGTTCCATCGCCTGCTGGCCTTGCCCGATGCGGTCAAGCGACGCTATGACGTGTCCAGCCTGCAGGCGGTGATCCATGGCGCCGCGCCCATCGGCGTCGAGTCCAAGAAAGCGCTGATCGACTGGTGGGGCCCGGTGATCTTTGAATACTACGGCGCCACCGAAGGGGGCGGAACCATCGCCAATTCAGCGGACTGGCTCAAGAAACCGGGCACGGTGGGCAAACCCTGGCCTGGCACGGAAATTCGCATCTTCGACGAGGCGGGTCAGCCCGTGCCTGCCGGTCAGCCGGGCAATGTCTACATGAAATCCATGATCGGGGAGTTTGAATACTACAAGGACCCGGCCAAGACGCAGGAAAGCCGCCATGGGGAATTGTTCACCGTGGGCGATATCGGCTATCTGGATGAGGAGGGCTGGCTGTTCCTGTGCGACCGGGCCAAGG
>JBATEM010000303.1:0-1666 GCA_049664005.1 Candidatus Macondimonas sp. | reverse complement strand
TTGGTGATCTTCTGCGTGTTGCGAACGCTGCGGATCTGGGTGCGTATTTCTTTGGTGCCGGCCATATCTCACCTATCGGGTTCGTGGCTTACCAGGTCCCGGTGGCCTTGAAGTCCTCGATGATCTTTTTCAGACCGTTTTCGATTTCAGCATTGAAATCGCCCGTTTCATCAATCCTGGCCAACACGCCGGCATGGGCGGAGCGGGCGAAGTCGTGCAGCGCGGTTTCAAACGCCACCACTTTCTTCACGTCCACGCTGTCCAGATGGCCTTCATTGGCGGCATACAGGGACAGCGCCATCAGCGCGATGGACAGCGGCGCGTACTGCTTCTGCTTCATCAGCTCGGTGACGCGCTGGCCGCGATCCAACTGCTTGCGCGTCGTTTCATCCAGATCGGAAGCAAACTGGGCAAACGCCGCGAGTTCACGGTACTGGGCCAGCGCCAGGCGCACGCCACCGCCAAGTTTCTTGATGATCTTGGTCTGGGCGGCGCCACCCACACGGGAGACCGACAGACCGGCGTTGATGGCCGGACGGATGCCGGCGTTGAACAGGTCCGATTCCAGGTAGATCTGGCCGTCGGTAATCGAGATCACGTTGGTGGGCACGAAGGCCGACACGTCGCCCGCCTGGGTTTCGATGATCGGCAACGCCGTCAGGGAGCCCGTTTGACCCTTCACTTCACCATTGGTGAGCTTTTCGACGTAATCGGCATTGACGCGCGCCGCCCGCTCCAGCAGACGCGAATGCAGATAGAACACATCCCCAGGATAGGCTTCGCGGCCCGGCGGGCGGCGCAGCAACAGGGAAATCTGGCGGTAGGCCCAGGCCTGCTTGGTCAAATCGTCGTAAACGATCAACGCGTCCTGGCCCCGATCGCGGAAATACTCGCCCATGGCGCATCCGCTGTAGGGTGCAATGTACTGCAGGGCGGCGGAATCAGAGGCACTGGCCGCCACCACAATGGTGTGTGCCAAGGCGCCATGCTCTTCCAGCTTGCGCACCACGGCGGCAATGCTGGACGCCTTCTGGCCAATGGCGACGTAGATGCACTTAACACCGGTGCCTTTCTGGTTGATGATCGCATCCACCGCAACGGCGGTCTTGCCGGTCTGGCGGTCACCGATGATCAATTCGCGCTGGCCACGGCCCACCGGCACCATGGCATCGATGGCCTTGAGCCCGGTTTGAACCGGCTGGGACACCGACTGGCGGGCAATCACGCCTGGCGCCACTTTTTCGATGGGCGATGACAGGGCGCTATCGATCGGGCCTTTGCCATCGATGGGCTGCCCCAGCGAATTCACCACGCGGCCGAGTACGGCCTCGCCCACGGGCACCTCCAGAATGCGCCCGGTGCAACGCACCCGATCGCCTTCCTTGATCTGCTCGTATTCGCCCAGCACCACGGCACCGACGGAATCACGCTCCAAATTGAGCGCCAAACCATAGATACCGCCGGGGAATTCCAGCATTTCACCTTGCATCGCAGCCGTCAGGCCATGGATGCGGCAGATACCGTCGGCCACGCTGATGACCGTCCCCTCGGCGCGCGCTTCCGCGACGACCTGGAAGTTCTGAATGCGCTGTTTGATCAGCTCGCTAATCTCGGCGGGATTGACTTGCATGTTGCTTCCTCGTCAATGAACCAGTGCGCGGGAAAG
>JBATEM010000302.1:0-1778 GCA_049664005.1 Candidatus Macondimonas sp. | reverse complement strand
GCACCAGACTCACCCCAGCCGCACGAAATTCATCAACAGTGAACAGCGGCGTCTTGCCGAATTCGGTGATGTTGGCCAACACCGGCACCTGAATCACCTGGGTGAACGCGCGGTATTCGGCCAGCGTGTGCAGCGCCTCTGCGAAAATCATGTCGGCGCCGGCCTCCACGTAGGCGCGGGCGCGCGCAATCGCCGCCTCCGCACCCTCCGAGGCATGGGCGTCGGTACGCGCCATGATGACGAAATCGGAATCGGTGCGGCCATCCACCGCCGCCTTGATGCGATCGACCATTTCCGCACTCGACACCAAGGCCTTGCCGGGGCGATGGCCGCAGCGCTTGGCGGCGACCTGGTCTTCCAGATGCATGCCACCGGCGCCGGCGCGGATCAGCTCGCGCGTGGTGCGGGCAATGGTGAAAGCATGTCCCCAACCCGTATCGGCGTCCACCAGCAGCGGCAGGCGGGTGGCGCCGGTGATGCGCCGCACTTCCTCGCAGACATCATTCAGGCTGGTCATGCCCAGATCGGGCAGGCCGAAAGCGGCGTTGGCCACGCCTGCCCCGGAAAGATAGAGCGCCTTGAAGCCCGCGCGCTCGGCCAGCAGGGCCGCATACGCATTGATGGCTCCCGCAACCTGCAAGGGCTGCTCGCGAGCCACGGCCGTGCGAAACCGCGCGCCCGCCGATACCTGATCATCCATGATTATGTCTTCCTTGGCGCGTTGCTGAAGCTGCGCCGCCGATCGGCGCAAATTGCCCATCCCGGCATTCTAAAGGCCGGATGGATGGCTCCACAATGCCTTTTCTTCACACGAAGTTCATGGCTGCCTTCGGGCAAAAAAAACCCCCGCATGATGCGGGGGTTTTCAGCGTTTCCGCATTCACCCAAGGCGGGCGAACCTTCAGATTACCTGTACGGTCCGGAAGCCGATGACAGGGACAGGCAGACTCAGGCCGTTCTGGAGGATGTAGGTGGTGCCCACGGCAGCGCCCACGCCGCCCAGGATACCGCCCAGGATACCGGTCTTGAACACGGCTTCCGGCAGGCTGATGAGGTCAGGGCCGATGCCGGGAATGACGTCGAAGATGCCGATGTTCAGCAGGCTGAACGGACCGACGGTGGGACCGAAGTTGGTCCATTCAAGATCGATCACGGACAGGCCGGTGGAGCCGGGCAGACCGATGATCGAGGCGCCAGCCGTGAAGGGCAGACCGAACAAGGGGGCGCCCAACACGCCAAAGTTGGCGTCGTAGCCGATGGTGGTCAGGTCGATGATGCCCAGCTGGCCGTTGACGTTGGCCAGCGCGCTGTCCTGCATTTGATCCATCTGGGCCGAAGCCATCAGGGGCAGAGCGGCCAGCGCCAAGCCGGCCAGTGTCTTCTTCATGTTCGATACCATTGCGTGTTCTCCTGCTTGAGAATTTGGTGTTTGAGACCTTTGGTCCACAGCCGGGCTTGGCAACGCCATGAACCGCCAGACCGGGATTCCTACCCTTGAAACACTCACTGGCCCACCCCGGCCATTGACACGTCAGCGTCAAGGTAGGACCGATGATAGGTGGAGCTTTGGAGTCGTGTCAACAGCAGTTGCGCTGCATTGGTGAGACACTGCATCAACAGTCGACTCAAGACCTTTAAGTCGATCTGCCGATAAGCCCAAGTTAACCCTTGACAAGAATTACTGAGGTGGATTGCCATCCGGCAGGCAATCAGGCAAGGCTCAACCGGCCAGTAAGCATTCCAGATGCACCGCGACCGCGCGGGCCAGGGCGGTCAGA
>JBATEM010000301.1:0-3175 GCA_049664005.1 Candidatus Macondimonas sp. | reverse complement strand
AAGGGGATGAATTTCTCGCGCCGGAAACCGACGCAGCCGTTGCCGCCGTTGCCGGCCTGAACGTTGATGATGGCTTCGTCTACAAATCGCATGGGCTTGACTCGCTAAAAACAAAACGGCCCCGCGCATCGTCACGCGGGGCCGCCGGAAAACAGCGGTCTGCCGAAGGCTCAGTCCGCGAGAATACTGACAAACTTGCGGTTGTTCGGGCCTTTCACCTGGAACACCACACGGCCATCGGCCTTGGCGAACAGGGTATGGTCCTTGCCACAGCCGACGTTGAGACCGGGATGGAAGCGGGTGCCGCGCTGACGGACCAGAATATGGCCTGCCACGACTTGCTCACCGCCGAAATGCTTCACGCCGAGGCGCTTGGCATGGGAATCGCGGCCGTTGCGGGTGCTGCCGCCTGCTTTCTTGTGTGCCATGGATATTCACCTGATCGCTGAAAACATTGGGCCATTCGGGACCCGCCACAGGGCAAGGCAGCTTCAAGCGCCCTGGATCGCCGTGATCTCGAGCTCCGTGAAGAGCTGGCGATGCCCCTTGCGCCGCATGTAGTGCTTGCGGCGGCGAAATTTGACGATTTCGACCTTGTCGCCCTTGCCGTGGGCGCGCACCGTGGCGGTGACCTTGCCACCCGCCACGAAGGGGCGGCCGATGGTGAGGGCTTCACCTTCACCGACCAGCAAAACCCGGTCAAATTCAATCTGGCTGCCGGCTTCCGCGGACAACTTCTCCACGCGCAGGACTTCGCCTTCCTGCACCCGATATTGCTTGCCACCGGTATGGATCACCGCGTACATTACTGACTGTCTCCACAGGGGCCGCTCGGGCCCAAGTCACAAAGAACAGCTATCTTAACGTCGCCAGTGGAGACAGGTCAATCGCCATTGCATCCGGCCACACAGACCCTTGATCCTGGCGGCGACTCAAGATCAGCACCCCCCTGTCACCAGCCCGTCCCGGCAGGGGACTGGACGGCAACAGCACGGCAAACGGAACGCCTCATGCACGGCTCTGAGATCACGGAAATCCTCGCTCCCATCCAGGATGACATGCAGCGCATGGACGCCCTGCTCAAGCGCGCCATGAACTCGGTGGTGCCGCTGGTGGGAGAGATCAACCATCACATCATCAACAGTGGCGGCAAGCGCCTGCGGCCCGCGGTGCTGCTGCTGGCGGCGCGGGCCTGTGGTCATACCGGCGATGAACACCTGCGGCTGGCGGCCGCCACCGAGGCGGTGCATACCGCGACCTTGCTGCATGACGATGTGGTCGATCGTTCCCGGCTGCGGCGCGGCCGCCCCACCGCCAATCAGGTCTGGGGCAACGAGGCCAGCGTCCTGGTGGGCGACTTCATGTATTCGCGCGCCACCCAGATGATCGTGGAAAGCGAGCGGCTGGACATCGTGGCGGTGCTGTCCACTGCCGCCAACGACATTGCCGAGGGCGAGGTGGTCCAGCTCAGCAACCGCCACAACCCCAGCCTGTCCGAGCAACAGTATTTCGACGTCATCCGCAACAAGACGGCGCGCCTGTTCGAAGCCAGCGCCCAGGTCGGCGCCCTCATCGCCAAGGCGCCCAAGGCCCGCGAGCGCGCGCTGGCCCGCTATGGCATCCATTTGGGCAATGCCTTCCAGCTCATCGACGACTCCCTGGATTTCACCGGCACCGTGGACGCCATCGGCAAGAACCTCGGCGATGATCTCGCCGATGGCAAGACCACCCTGCCGCTGATTCACGCCATGCGCCAGGCAAGCCCCGAGCAGGCCGAGTGCATCCGCCAGGCGATCCGCAAGGGCAGCCTGGAGCGCCTGCCGGAAATCCTCGCGGCCATTGAGTCGACGGGCGCCATCGACTACACTGCGCGGCTTGCGGCTCATGAAAGCGAGCAAGCCATCGACGCCCTCTCGGCGCTGGATGACTCCGTTTTCCGCAAGTCCCTTGCCGATCTGGCGCGCTTCGCGGTGCAACGCGACCGCTAGCCGCCGGCCCCGCTCAAGCACCATCGGGGTGTAGCTCAGCTTGGTAGAGCGCTGCTTTCGGGAAGCAGAGGTCACAGGTTCGAATCCTGTTACCCCGACCATCTTCTTCAACGACTCCGACCTATTCGCCGCCTCCACCGTGTCGGTGGTTCCGTTCGCGGCCCGCATCCGGCACCGGATCGAACCCGAACCCGCCCCAGGGATGGCAGCGCGCCAAGCGCCGCAATGCATACCAGCCGCCCCGCCAAGGCCCATGACGCTTCAGCGCTTCCAGCGCATAGGCCGAACAGGTGGGAGTGTAGCGGCAACGCGGGGCCAGCCAAGGCGATACCCCCATCTGATAGGCCCGCACCAGCGCCATGAGACCGCGCGCCAGTGCGCGCGAAATCTTGCTTGATTGCCCGCCATTGCGTTTCCGCCGACCCATGACCGCCGCCCTCATTTCACCGGCAACAATCGAAACGTTATACTATTTCGCAAATGAATGCTTGCCTGATTGCTTCCCGGCGGTCCCGCTCGCGCACTGTGTCGCGCTTCGCCCTGCTGACGCTTTGGCTCTGCTGGAGCGGTTCGATCTCCGCCGCGCCGGCCCCGGTGAAAGTGGCCGTGGGCGTGCCGGTACTGAAAACCTTCGTGGAACGCATCGGGGGCGCGCGGGTCGAGGCGCTGGTCCTGCAGGGGGGCGGTGATCCGCATGCCTTCGAACCGTCGGCGCGCCAGATCGCCGGCTTGACCGATGCGCGGCTTTATGTGCTCGCGGGTCTGCCCTTTGAAGCGGCCTGGTTGCCGCGCCTGCAGGCCGTCAATCCCGATCTGCGGGTGTTGGACCTGCGTGAGGCAGTCACGACGCGCGCGCTGGATGATCCCTGGGCCAATGGCGCCAGCCCGGCCCGGTTTCCCGATCCCCATGTCTGGACCGATCCCCAGGGCGCCTTGCCGCTGGTGACGGCCATCGCGACCCAATTGACGATCATGGATCCGGCCGGGGAAGCGGTGTATCGCGCGGGCAGCCAGCGCCTGAGTCAAGACTTGCGCGCGCTGGAGGCGGAAATCACGCCGCTGCTCGCGCCGCTGCGAGGCCGCATCCTGCTGGTGTTCCATCCCGGATGGGGTTATCTCGCGGACCACCACGGCCTGCGCCAGATCCCCATCGAAGTAGCTGGCCGGGAACCCAGCGCCAGCCAGTT
>JBATEM010000300.1:0-1925 GCA_049664005.1 Candidatus Macondimonas sp. | reverse complement strand
GGGTCTCCACGCTCTGGGTCAGCAACAGCGTGCTGGCGCCCATGCGCGCGGCCGCCATGGCGGCCTCGGTGCCGGCGTGGCCGCCGCCGATGACGATGACGTCGAAGGATTCAGGGTAGTGCATGGGACGAACCGATGGGTCAGATGAGCGAGCGCAAGGGGTTCAATCTTAAGGGAATCGGCGCTGCAGTGCCAGAATGGGCTGCCATGTCTTCGGGAATCATCCAAAATTCCTTTTTTCGACATCCGTGCCAACGGGTGCCGTCGCGGTAAGCCCGGTCAGCGCACCAGCGGGAGGCGGGAAGTGATCATGGCCCGCACCAAAGCGGCGCCCGGCAGCGGCAAAAAGCTGTAAATCCGAGTGGGTAAGCCCCGAAAACCGCTCTTTCAAGCCCTCGAGCTCATGGCACGAGCGCTGCATCATTGATATCAGCAATAGTGCAGGCAGTGGTTCGATCGGAGGTTTCATGGCGACTCAACTCAAACCCACGCTCGGCACAGCGCACCTCTGGGGCATCGCCGTGGGGCTGGTGATCTCGGGCGAATACTTTGGCTGGAGTTACGGCTGGGGCGCGGCCGGCACGCTGGGGTTTCTGGTCACCACGTTGGTGGTGGCGACGATGTACACCTGCTTCATCTTCAGTTTCACCGAGCTGACCACCTCGATCCCTCACGCCGGGGGCCCCTTCGCCTACAGCCATCGGGCATTCGGGGAGAAGGGCGGGCTGATTGCCGGGCTGGCGACACTGATCGAGTTCGTGTTTGCGCCGCCGGCGATTGCGATGGCGATCGGCGCCTATCTCAACGTCCAGTTCCCGGCGCTCGACCCCAAGCACGCGGCGGTGGGTGCCTACGTGATTTTCATGACCCTGAACATTCTCGGGGTGGCGATCGCGGCGACCTTCGAGCTGGTGGTGACACTGCTCGCAGTGGGCGAGCTGCTGGTGTTCATGGGCGTGGTGGCGCCCGGTTTCAGCGTCAGCAACTTTGTGCTGAACGGCTGGGCCGGCAGCAATGCCTTCAGCGGCGCGGCGGTCTCGGGCATCTTCGCTGCGATTCCATTTGCGATCTGGTTTTTCCTCGCCATCGAAGGCGCGGCGATGGCCGCAGAGGAAGCCAAGGATCCCAGGCGCACCATTCCGAAAGCCTATGTGAGCGGCATTCTGACCCTGGTGTTTCTCGCCCTTGGCGTGATGATCCTGGCCGGTGGCGTCGGCGACTGGACGGCGTTGTCGGGGATCAACGACCCGTTGCCGCAGGCGATGAAAATGGTGGTCGGCGACAGCTCCGGCTGGCTGCACATGCTGGTCTGGATCGGCCTATTCGGGCTGGTGGCGAGTTTCCACGGCATCATCCTCGGCTATTCGCGGCAGTTTTTTGCGCTGGCCCGCGCCGGCTATCTGCCCAGGGGGTTGGCGAAACTGTCGCGCTTCCAGACTCCGCACCGGGCCATCATCGCCGGCGGCGTCATCGGCATCATCGCGATCTACAGCGACAGCCTGATCACCTTCGGCGCCATGACGCTGACCGCGGTGATGATCACCATGTCGGTGTTTGGCGCGATTACGATGTACATCATGAGCATGCTGAGCCTGTTCGCGTTGCGCCGCAGCGAACCCGACCTCGCGCGCAGCTTCGTCGCACCGGGCTATCCGCTGGTGCCCGCCATTGCACTGGGCCTCGCGCTGCTGTGTTTGGTGGCGATGTTCTGGTTCAATCTGCAGATTGGGCTGATCTTCATCGGCTTCATCGCGGTGGGCTTCGGCTATTTTCAGGTCACCGGCCACCACCGCGCCGCCGCGCCGGCCGATGCGCTGCTCAAGGCCGTTTCCTGACGCGACTTTATCGGGTTCCACACGATGTCGTACCAGACCACCGTCGGCATCCGCCACTACCACTTCGATGGCTTGCGCACGCTGCTCGCG
>JBATEM010000299.1:0-5464 GCA_049664005.1 Candidatus Macondimonas sp. | reverse complement strand
CCTTGGCCGGGCTGACAGCGGAAGCCTTGCAGTCGCTGTATACGGCTTGGATCCAGGAATCTCCTGCCGAGTACCTCTGGCCACACGGCCCGTAATCTACGGGATAGGCAATCCTTCCGGTTGCGATACGTCCGTGGTCGATGAGGACACGGCTTGTCCCGTGGCGGCCCGTAAAGCATGGAGCAGCGCCTCGTCCGGTTCACCATCTATGGGCAGGCCGGAACGACGCTGGAAATCGCGGATGGCAGCGCGCGACTCCGCGCCCACGACGCCGTCAAGCCGCGCAATGGGATACCCCAGGGTCTTCAGGTGCGCCTGCATTTCGCGCCCATCCGCGCGGCGATAGCGGGTCACCCGTGGCGCCTGGGCATGGAGCGCCGGGGCACCCGCCAGCCGATCCGCCAGCAGGCCCACGGCCAATGCATAGCTGGTGGATGCGTTCCAGCGCATGATCACGCGAAAATTGGGGTAGGTCACGAAGACCGGCCCATTCGCGCCGCCAGGTGCGAGCAAGGCGACGGGAGTGGCTCGATCCGGCAAGGGTGTCGCGTCCACTCGCCGCACGCCCAACTCGGTCCATTGGGCGATCGGCTTGGGCGCCTTGTAGCCTGCATAGGCAAGGACCGAGGCATCGCTCAGCTTGACCTCCTCGCCCCAGCGATCGCCACTGCGCCATCCCATGCGACTGAGATAGTTGGCAGCGGATGCGAAGGCGTCGGGCAGGCTGCGCCACAAGTCGATGCGGCCATCGTGGTCATAATCGACGGCATAATGACGCATGGTGGTGGGCATGAATTGGGTATGCCCCATCGCGCCTGCCCAAGAGCCGCGCAAATCCGCCAGATCCAGCCGCCCCTCATCGATCAGGGCCACCGCATCGATCAATTGCCGGCTGAACATGCGGCTGCGCCGGGCGTCGCAGGCCAGCGTCGCCAAGGCATCCAGCGTGGGGATATCCCCAAAATAATTGCCGAAGTTGGTTTCAAGACCCCAGAACGCCACCAGGTATTCCGGCGGCACGCCATATTCTTCATGGATCCGGGCCAGCAAGGGGCGATGCTGTTCCAGCAGCGCCTGCCCGTTTTGCAGCCGGGTAGGACTGATGCTGCGCTGGAGATAGTCCCAGAAACTGGAGACAAATTCGCTTTGCCCACCCCGATCCGTCTGGATGACATCCGGACGCTGGCGGATACTGGCAAAGGCGTTGGAGACCGTCTCCGGGCGGATACCCGCCTGGCGCGCCTGAGCGCGCAGGTCTCCCAGACAGGTGTCAAAGGATCCGGCGGCCGAGCAGATAGAAGCCGCTCCGACAAGGCACAAGCCGACCCAGCGGGCAATTGAGCGTTTATTCATCATGGATTCCGGGAAAGCCGGTGCTTGCAGGGGATCAGCCGATGACTCTACACCCGGGCCATTCAACTTGAAAGCTAGGCTTGATCCACCGTCCATGGCGGATCAAGCCTGCGTGGGTTTCAGAACGTGAACTGCAATCCCGCGGAAGCAAGATCAAAGTTGATTTCGAAATTGTCCTTGTCAACAGGGATTCGCTCATACTCTGCCCGCAGGCTCAGATGCGGCAGGATGTTGAACTTGACGCCCGCGCCATAGAACACGTTGCTGCCGTCGCGGTTCAGATCCAGCCGGCCAGGTCCGTCCGCTTCCACGTCCCACCAGGCCATGCCCCCCTTGGCGAACAAGGTCACGAAATCGTTGGCCAAAGGCAGCGACAATACGACTGCGCCCGTATAGACGTCCCCTTTGAGCTCGACATCATATTCCTCGGTCTCGCCGAGATAGATGTACTGTGCTTCCAAGCCCAGCCAGGGAAGAATATCCACGCCGACAAAGCCCTTGCCGGTCGACACATCGTCATCGAAATCCGTCACATCCTCAGGCAAATCGATGTCGCGACCAGCAATTTTCAGATCCTGCGCGGTGGCATAGATATAGCTGACGCCAATATAGGGACGAAGCGTGTCACCCGCCTGGGCAGCCAGCGGCAGCATGCCACTCAAGCCTAACAGCGCACACACGCCGATTTTGGTTTTCATGCATATACCTCCACATAAGCCTTCATTGGGTTTCAACAAGCTGGCCTGGTGCAATGCAAGGATTCAAGTGCAATAAGCATGGATTGAACCGCCTCCGGAACGACCAGCCCATGCCAGTAGAACTGATTGGGCGCCATCCAATCAAGCATCCGCCCAAATCCTTGGCCCTTGTCATGCGCTCTCCAAGGTGGCTCGCCGACGATCAGCGCATCGATGAACCCCGCATAGACCGTGCTCGGCCTGCAGCCATTGGGAGCCGGCCAGTTTTAGCGTTGCTTGACGCCTTCACGCCCCTGCAGAGGCGTTCGGCAGCACCGAGCCGAAGCTTTCCTTCACTTCCCGGCGCTGCACTTTTCCGACCGGGGAAATCGGCAGCGAAGGGGCGAAGAGCACCGAACGCGGCTTCTTGTAGCCGGCCATGCGGCCTTCGCAATGGGCCATCACCGCCTCGGCAGTCAACTGGGCGCCGGGTTTGAGAACCACGACCGCCCGCACCGATTGCCCCCATTTCTCATCCGGCACGCCGATGACACAGACCTGATGGATGTCGGGATGGTCCAGCAGGATTTCCTCCACTTCGTGGGGAAAGATTTTCTCGCCGCCGCTGGAAATGCATTCCTTCTTGCGCTCCACGATACGTAAATCACCATCGCTGTCGAAATAGCCGAGATCGCCGCTGTACAGCCAGCCGTCACGCACCGTTTCGGCGGTCTTGTCGGGCTCGTTGAAATAGCCTTTCATCACCGAGCCGCTGCGGTAGATGATTTCGCCAATCTCCCCGCGCTTCACATCGTGATCCTGCTCATCCACGATGCGGGTTTCCACCACCGGCTTGCCCACGCAATGATCCTTGAGCGTCGCGGGACTGAAATCAAACCGGAACGAGGTGACCGGCGTCATTTCGGTCTGGCCAAAGCCATCGGCAATGACCACGCCGGGGAAGGCAGCGAAGATCTTGCGTTTGAGCGGGGCCGGACACACCCCGGCGCCGGTGGCGCAGGCCATTACAGAACTGCGATCAAAGCGCTCGATACCCGCATAATCGACGAGCATGCGCCAAGCCGTGGGCACATTGCCCAGCAGCAAGGGCCGTTCCTGTTCGACCAACTTGAGTACCGCCTCGGGATCGAAACTGACTCCGCGCGGCATCACCAGCGTCATGTTGCCCAGCAGTGGCGCAAGCACGGCCAGTTGATAGGCCGCATCATGGAACATCGGGAATGACGGCATCATGGCCTTGATCGGCTGGCGTGCCCCCAGGCGCACCGCCAGCGCACTGCCGATCAGGCGGTCGGCGAGCCGGATGATGCCTTGTTGCAGCCAGCGCCGCCCCAGCACATAGCGCACTGCGCGCGACTGAACCAGGCTCACCGCTGGACCCGGCAGGCGATGCCGCAACATCGCTTCCAGATCGGGCGTCACCTGGAAATGACCCAACTGCGTCGCCACCGTGCGCACAATGGATTGCACCATGCGCACATGGTTGCCGTAGGTCAGCATCACGCCTTTGGGCAGGCCCGTGGTGCCCCCCGTGTAGCACAGCACACAGGTGTCCTCCAGATGGGTGGGGCCAACCGGAAAGCCGACGCCGTGACGGGTCATCAGCGCTTCGTATCCCAGCGCGTCAGGAAACTCCGGCGTGTCCAGTCCGACGTAGTGCGTCACCGTCGGCATCTGATCACGCGCGCCAGCGACGGCCTCCATCCACAGGCGTTCGAACAAAAATGCCTTGGCCTGGCAATGGTTCGCCTGATAGGCGATCTCGCGTGCGGTGAAGCGGTAGTTCATGGGCACCGGAATCGCGCCCAGTTTCTGCACAGCGTAATTGGCCTCGAAAAATGCCGGGCAGTTGTGGAACATCAGCACCACCCGATCCCCCGGCCCGACGCCAAGCGCCGCCAGGGCACTGGCCAGGCGGCTGGCGCGTTCATTCAGTGCCTGCCAGGTGACGCGCTGGTCACCATAAACCAGAAACACCCCCTGCGGATTGTGGCGCACACAGCGTTGCAGGGCATCTTCCATGAAATTCCGGATCATGATCTCCTCCTCCCTGAGGAACCCCTGGTCGGGGATTCGGTCCTATTTTCGGCACCGAACAAGTATAGAAGTCGGCCAGATATTTTCCGGCGATCCTCCCAGCTTGCAATTGCCCCCTTCCTTAAGGAGATAAGATGGATCTGCTGCGCATCCTCATCGCCGTGTTATTGCCACCTTTGGGCGTGTTCCTGCAGGTCGGCTTCGCCGGCGCGTTCTGGCTCAATATCCTGTTGACCCTGCTGGGTTATATCCCAGGTCTGATTCACGCCATCTGGATCATCGCCCGACGCTAATTCTGAACCGCAGACGATTCCAGCGTGACTTGCACCTGACATTGACCGTCCGCGCCGACCGGCACCAGGGTCAGAGAGCGTACCTGCAGGCCACGTTGCGACACCTGCGCCAACCAGCGCAACAGGCTCTCATAAGACAGTTCCTTGAAGCTGATCTGGACACCCGCCTCGCCCTGGCTTTGCGCCTGTCCCAGAAAAGACTCCAGTTCCATGTCGCGGGTGAGTTGTTGAGTGATCAGCAAGGGACTCTCGCCCGATGGGATCGCATTCGCCGCCCCGCCACGCAGGGTGGCCAGTTCCGCGGCAGCCTGTTGCATTTCCCGCAGTTGCTCGCGCCGGCTGGCCACTGTCGCCTCCAAGGCATGCAGCCGTTGCATGCCTGGCCGGATCACCCCCACCATCCAACCGACGATGACCACGATCAGTGTCGCCAGGATCAATAGCCGGCGCTCACGCGGTGTCCGCTGCGCCCACCATTCCCGCGCCCTCATGGCACGATTTCCACCCGAATGCGCGCGCGCGTGGCGCCATTCTCGGCGCTGGCCGAAAGCCGGCTCATGCGCACCCCCGTCTCGGCCAGTGGAGCGGACAAGGCTTCCAGGGCCGCCAGGTCAGCGGTACGCACGGCCATTTCGAGTACACCGTCCTGATAGCGAAGATCGTCCAGGGCGTAGCCCGGCAACCCGGTCAGCGGGCCGGAGACCGCCCCCAGCAGGCGCAGCAGCGGATCAGCGCCCCTGGCTTGGCGCAACCGCCCCAGTTGCTGGGCCATCTGAGATGGTGGATCCACCACCCGCCGCGCCGCGGGAAAATGATCCCGATAGAGCGTTTCCATCTGGCCGGCCAAAAGGGCCCGCTCCCGCTCCAGGGTATGGACGCGATACCCGACGAACCCACCGGCGAGCACGCCCCACAGCGCCAGCAGCGCCAAGGGCCAGCGCCAACGCTGGAACAAATCGCCCAATGCCGTCGAGCCATGGCTAGTCGACGCATCATCCAGCACCAGCGAGGCGGCCGCGTCCAAAGTCTGGCCATCCCACGCCTGAGTGGGCGACAAGGTCTCAAGCGTCCAATCGGCTAGCA
>JBATEM010000298.1:0-4041 GCA_049664005.1 Candidatus Macondimonas sp. | reverse complement strand
ATCAAGCCGCCCGTGGGCGACCACGCCATGTACATCACCATCAACGATCTGGTGCTCAACGAGGGCACCGAGCACCAACACCGCCGCCCCTTCGAGATTTTCATCAACTCCAAGAACATGGAGCATTTCCAGTGGATCGTGGCACTCACCCGCATCATTTCCGCTGTGTTCCGCAAGGGCGGTGACATCACTTTCCTCGCCGAAGAACTGAAAGCCGTGTTCGACCCGCGCGGTGGCTATTGGAAGCCCGGCGGACGCTACATGCCCTCGCTCGTGGCCGAAATCGGCGATGTCATCGAACGGCATCTGCGCTTCATCGGCATGCTTCCCGACGCAGAACTCGACGAACGCCAGCTCAAGTTGATCGAAGAAAAACGCGCCCAGTACGAAGCCCGCACCAATGAAGTCACCACCGGCAAGGGCGCCTTCCCGGCCGGCGCGCAGCTTTGTGGTAAATGCCACACCAAGGCCGTCGTCATGCTGGATGGCTGCATGACCTGCTTGAATTGCGGCGACTCGAAATGCGGGTGAAAGCGCCTTCGGAAAAGCCGCGATCAGCAGATCTGGGGGCCGGAAAGCGAGCGGGAGCTGGAACGACATCATACCCGCCATAGCAGTCCCTGTTGGCCTGGGCCGCCAGCGGTGCGCCAGGCAGCCTGGCGAGGAACAGCACGGATTGCAGAGGGGTCATGGAGTCGTTTCTGCAATGACAGCGCCGGAATCTCACCAGCGGCTCCTTCGTGCTTCTCCTCCTTCCATCGATGCCAACGGGCGCAGCCGAGACACCCACGCCATCCCGGGCTGTGCCCATCCCCAAAGACGCCGACATCCGCTACCCTGAAAGGAAGGTCTTTTGCCAGGAGCTCATGCCATGCATCCGGAACGATATTCATCCGCGGAGGAAGCCGCCAACGCGATCACGCACGGCATCGGACTTCTTCTCAGCATCGGCGGCGGGATCGCCTTGGTGAGTCTGGCCGCACGCCACGCAGGTGCCCGTGAGATCACCAGCGCCAGCGTCTTTGCTGCCACGCTGGTGGTGATGTACGTCGCCTCGACGCTTTACCACGCCATTCCCCACCCGCGTGCCAAGCGGGGGCTGAAGGTGTTTGATCACTGTGCCATTTTTCTATTGATCGCGGGAACCTATACCCCATTCACCATCGTCGCCCTGAAAGGAACACTGGGCTGGTGGCTGTTCGGGATCGTCTGGGGATTGGCCGTGCTTGGGATCGTGTTCAAATTGTTTTTCACTGGGCGCATGCAGCTCCTGTCGACCATCACCTATGTGCTCATGGGGTGGATCGCCATCGTCGCCGTGGTGCCGATCAGCCGAGCATTGCAGCCCGCGGCCCTGTATTGGCTGATCGCCGGTGGCATTGCCTATACCGCTGGAACGCTGTTCTATCACAATCGGCGCATCCCTTATTCGCACGCCATCTGGCACCTATTCGTGCTCGCAGGGAGCGTGAGCCACTTCATCGCCATCCTGCTCCAGTTCACGCTGCCTGCAAGCAACGGTGGGGAAGGCGCCAGCCTCGCCTTCCAGGGCTAGGCCTCCTCAAAAGGCGCCTTCCAGGCTGGCGGATCCATGGCATGCGCGCACCCATCTTCGCTTCCGTCGCGCCTAGCGAGCATGGCCTTCGTTAGGGAAACGCTGATCAAGGCAGCGCTAACGCTAGTTCTGCTGCTTGAATTGGCATTTTTGGTTGCGTCCAGACTCCGTCATTTGGCGTAGAAACTCACTCGCCCCAAGTGCGCATGCCACGACAATGTGCGAATCAGCCGTTCATCCGTCCTGATGGCCGATGATGTTCCACTGCAAGGTCAAGGGACTGGAAGATGGCGCGAATTCCGGTACTCCGCTTATCCGGATCCGCGACCCAGCCAATCCCTTGCGGATCGCAAAGAATTCCAGCAACCAGCGATGCTGTCGATACCCCTTTCCAGCAGGGCAGGAAGGTGCTGCTACGCGGTGACCCGGACTTCCACCGCCATGCTCAGAAAGACATCGCTTGCCCCGATAAAACTGCCGGACACGGGCATTGCCTGCCGAATATCCCGCGCAACCGCAACGGGAATCAAATTGTGGCCACCGACACTGCGATTGGTAGGATCAAACGTGATCCAACCCGCGCCGGGGACGTACACTTCTGCCCAGGCATGGGTTGACCCGCCCCAGCCAGGCGCCGCCTGGCCCTGCTCAGGATTGTAGAGATAGCCCGAAACAATCCTGGCGCCGAAACCCAGGCTGCGCGCCGCTTCGACAAACAGCACCGCAAAGTCCCGACACGACCCCCAGCGCCGATCCAGAGTCTGAACAGGCGATTGGGTGCCTTCATCCTCGCGGCTCTGATAGCTGATCCAGCCCGGAATGCCGGCGCTCAAGTCCTTGAGCAGCGCAAGGGTATCGGTCGAATGGCCGCGGACGAAGGTCCGCGCCCAGTTTTTCAACTGCCCTGTCGGGTCAGGGTATTGCGGACGCGCCAAGGCGCCGAGATCGATCCACTCTTCGGGAGAATACCGGAATGGGTAGTGAATGGCGGATGCAGCCACCTCGAAGACCGGCCAGGCTTCGGTGTCGAGCCGGAGTTTCGTCATACTGCTGATGACCAAGGTTTCGGCCTGGCCCTGGAAGCTGGCCGTCGCGACCGCGTTGCCGAAAACGTCATACGCCCAGCTTACTGTCGCGGTCGGCGCGATCACCACCTCGCTCTGGATCAGGCGCAGATCACGGCTCTCCCGTGGCCGCAACATCAGGCGATGTGGCCCGAGGCTGACTGGCTGACGATAGCGATAAGTCGTGATGTGCTGGATGTCGAGGATGATCAAGGCAGGCTCCGCAGTGCAATGACGGCCAAGGGAACCGGAACGCCAACACAGCCGCCCGAGGCCTGCCTCGCTGCCGGAGCAGGTCGAAACCGAAAAGAGATGCGCCTTGGCAACCAGGACGCAGCGGGCCGAGCGCCCTATCTTTCCAACCCGGCATCGAGGAGAGGCAATAAAACGTCCGTTGGGACAATAGGCCCAATCCTGCCATCCAATCAAGCCTGAATGCCTATGCCCGGGAATCGCGGGGTGCAGATGGGAATGAAGCAGCAAGAAGCGGGCGAATGGGTCGGCGTCAAGCCGCTAATGCAGGGGTTCCGATGCACAAAAATCGGTGGTGAACCACTTCAAACGCAGCCAGGAATAAATCAGGCGATATGCGGGGGATATAGAGACAAGAGGAAAATGGCGCGCCCGGAAGGATTCGAACCTCCGACCACCTGGTTCGTAGCCAGGTACTCTATCCAGCTGAGCTACGGGCGCGCTGAACGCGGGATTATCGTGGGGCCAGCCCAAGCTGTCAAGAAAGAAACCGCGCCGCAGACCGGCCGCTCGCCTCAGCTTGGGCGCTTGAACATCTGCAAGGCCGCGCGGTTTTGCGCCTCCTGCAGTGTCTGTACAGTCGGACGCGCCCGGAGTCGCTCCAGATAATCCGCCAAACCTGGAACCGTCGCCAGCAGGTTCTCGCCATACACGCGGCGGGTGGCCAGGGACACCACCGGCAAGTGGATCACCGCCGCCAGATCGGCCCAGGTGAGGGTGTCGCCCGTCAGATAGGCGTCGAAATGTGCCATTTTCTGCAAGGCATCGCAGGCTTTTTCCAGCACGCCGCGCACCTCGTTGCGCGTTTCCTCGCTGACCGCGCCGCCGAAGAATGCCGCCGGATAGAGCCGCCGGGCCGGCAGCTCCAGATACAGCTCCATCACCCGCATCAGCTCCCGCACCTTGGCCCGGCCAAAGGGATCTTCGGGATAGAGGGCGGGTTCGGGGTGGGTTTCCTCCAGATAATCCAGGATCACCTGGGTCTCGGTCAGGTAGCGCCCCGCACCAACCTCCAGGCAGGGAATCTTGCCCATGGGGCTTTTTTGCAGGAAGTCCGGCTTGGCTGGCGGGAAAACCGCGACTTCCTCGAACGGCAGGCCCTTTTCCAGCAAGGCCAGCTTCACGAGGTTGTAGTAGTTGCTCAGGGCAAATCCATGGAGCTTGTACATC
>JBATEM010000297.1:0-2795 GCA_049664005.1 Candidatus Macondimonas sp. | reverse complement strand
GTTTCCCGGGGCCGCCAACCCCTTCCCCTGGATGAGCGAAATGCTGGACCTGAAAAAGGAGAAGAATTTCTTTGAAACCCGCGTCATCGAATACCAGACCGGCGGGGCCTTGAGTTGGTGAGTCGGTCGGATGGTAGAACCGGCGCACGCAGTCCATTGGTGGCTACATTGCCATCGCCGAGGGGGAGAGAACAAGGCGAAGTGGCTTTGCTTAAGTCAACCCCACGGTCGAACAGGTTCTTTGAACGGCAGATTAAAGGCTGCTAGAGTAGGACGCCATGCGTAAATTCGTCGCCCTGATCCTGCTGGTCCTGATGCCGCTGCAACTTATCTGGGCGGCAGACGCTGTTTTTTGCTCGCACCACGAGCAGGGAGCAGCCGCCCAGCATATTGGGTATCACGCCGATGGCACCACTCAGGATGATGTCAGCGAGGGCACCGATCAACCAGCTTCCCCGCTCTCCGATGCCTTCCACGACCACCATCATCACCATGGTCCAACCCTGGGTATCGCGCCGTTCATCGCCCTGCCCACCTTCGCTCGCCTGACCGCTTCGCTTCCAGATGTGAGGCAGCACGCGACGCGTGCCCTCCAATCGCGTATCGAGCGCCCCAAGTGGCCTTCCCTCGCCTAACCGGCGAGGTAGCCAACCTTCATTTTCCTCCGGACTTCATGGGGTTGCGTGTCGCAACGTCCTAGGGGTCCCTGCCTCGCCAGTTCCCTTTCCTGAATTTTTAGGAGAACTGGATGGATACGATTCGTTTTCGAAGCTGGCCGTGGACGCTGGCCATCATGGCGGCAGCCGTCATTTCCGCGGCAGCACCGATCCCAGCCGCCGCACAAGAGGTAACAACGGACGATGTGGCGACGTCGAGCCGTCCCCTCACCCTTTCCGAAGCCATTGACCGTGCCTTGAAAGCCAGTCCCGACCTGGCCGTTGCCCAGCGTGAACTGGAAGCTAGCGAGGGCGCGATCCTACAGGGTGGGGTCCGCCCCAACCCGGTCATTGCCTATCTGCAACAAGATACGCGACAGGCGACGCGGACCACGACGCTGCAACTGAATCAGCCGATCGAGTTGGGCGGCAAGCGTAGAGCAAGAATCGAGGCGGGCGAGCGGGGCCGCGATACCGCGTCAGTGGGGTTGGACGTCAGGCGGGCCGAGATCCGCGCGGCGGTGACGGCGGCGTTCTTCGATGTACTCGTTGCGCAGGAACGTTTGCGACTTGCCCAAGCTTCCGTCGAACTTGCCGAGCGTGCGACTGGCGCCGCCTCACGGCGTGTGATCGCCGGCAAGATCTCCCCGGTGGAAGAGACCAAGGCGCGCGTGGCCGAAGCCGGCATGCGCCTAGAGCTCACATTGGCTGCCAGCGAGCTGACGACGACACGCCGACGCCTGGCGGCGACTTGGGGCAGCCCGACACCCCGTTTCGAGCAGGTCGAGGGCGACCTGGATGCCCTGCCTGTATTACCCGTCCTGACCGATCTGAACACCCGGCTCGCCGCCTCCCCTGCCATGCTGCGGGCCAAGATCGAGGTCGGCCGTCGGCAGGCGCTGGCGGAGGTCGAGCGCCGCCAGCGCATGCCGAATGTGACCGTAAGTCTCGGTGCCCAGCGCAACGAAGAGCTGGGCCTCGATCAGGTGATTCTCGGCGTTTCGCTGCCAATCCCGATCTTTGATCGCAATCAAGGCAACCTCCTGGAAGCGCTGCGCCGGACCGACAAGGCCCGCGATGAACGCTCCGCCGCCGAGATTCGCTTGTCCAACGACTTGGCCGCGGCCTACGAGCGCCTGAAGGCGGTACACCAGGAAGTCGAGTCACTGCGGCGCGACATTCTGCCGGGTGCGCAAAGCGCCTTTGATGCCGCAACCAGGGGCTTCGAACTGGGCAAATTCAGCTTCCTCGAAGTACTCGACGCCCAGCGCACCTTGTTTCAGGCCAAGACCCAGCATCTCCGTGCATTGGCCGAAGGGCATCGAGCCGCTGCCGAGATTGAACGCGTGCTCGGCAATGCCTCATCCGTAACGCTCGCCGTCACTCCGTAGGAACCAAACATGAAAATCAATATGAACAAGAAGCAAACCCTTGCTGTTGCCGCGATTATCGCTGCAAGCATCCTGCTGGGCGGTCTCATCCTCGGTACGAACAAATCCATGCCGGAAGGTGAAGGACAGGATCCAGACACCCACGCGGAAGCAAAAGGCCACGCCGATGCCGAGCATCACGGCAGCGAAGTCACCGACAAACATGACGATTCCAAAGGCCATGCGGATGCGGAGCACCACGAACCCGCCTCGACCAAGGGTTCTCACGGCGGAAAATTATTCGTCAAGGGTGACTTTGGGCTGGAAATTCTACTCGCGGAAGAGGGAGGTGAGCCGCGCTTCCAGGTCTATCTGCTCAATAAGGGTAAGGCACTCCCGCCAAACGCCGCCAAGGTGTCGGTGATGCTGATTCGACCGAATGGCGAGAAGCAAAACATCGGCTTTGCGGCGGAAAAGGATTTTCTGAAGAGCACCCAGCCCATCGAAGAGCCACATGTATTTGGGGCAACCGTGATTGCTCAAAACGGCAATCTGGCGTTCACGTTCTCTTTTTCAAATGAGGAAGGAAAGATCGAGTTGACCGATGCGCAGATCAAGGGGGCGGGCGTGACGATTGAGACCGCGGGTGCCGCTCGCATCAAGAGTGCGATGACCCTGCCGGGCGAAATTCGCATTAATGAAGACAGGACGGCACACGTCGTCCCCCGCCTTGCCGGCGTGGTCGAAGGTATCTCGGCCAATCTCGGCC
>JBATEM010000296.1:0-3367 GCA_049664005.1 Candidatus Macondimonas sp. | reverse complement strand
GTCGAGGGCGGCCTGGTGTTGGTCGAGGCTGGTGTGGATCCAGGGGGCCATAGGGTTTCGGCTCGTGCAATACGGGGTTGCGGGATGCCAGTTTAGCTTGCTCCATGCGTGGGCGCAGCGCTGTCGGCAGGCTACCGGCTCGCGATTGCCCTGCCGGATCCTGCAATGACCTGTTTTTGATCAGTGGGCTTTAGGCGCTGGCGCTCCGCAACTGGTGTTCGGGGAGGCTGAGGCGCTGGGCCTGACCCAGCAGGTCCATGAGGACAAGCACCCGCGCTGTCCCATCCCGGGCGGCGAACAGGGCTTCAAGACCGGCAAAGGGGCCTTCCATGATTTGCAATCGCTCGCCGGGGCGCCAGTCGGGGTTGTTCAAGGCCAGCCCCGCAGCGTCTGGATCACGCGCGCGCAGCATGTCCACGAAACCGTCCGGCAAAGGCGGCAAGTGCAAGCCAAATCGCACCAGTCCGACGACGCCCTGGGTGGAACGGATGGGCGCCGTGTTCTGGGTGGCCAGGTCCAGGCGCGCGAACAGGTAACGCGGGAACAGGGGCAGCGTGACCAGGGTGTAGCGCTGGCGCAGCAAACGGCGTTCCCGCGCGCGCGGCAGGTGGCAATCAAAGCCCTGGCGTTCAAGGTGTGCCAGCGCCGTTTCTTCCTGGCGCGGCTTGGTGTGAATCGCGTACCAGCGGCTCATGGGCCACGCTCGATGGCGGATTCGGTGGCGTTTGCGCCGGGATTTGCCTCCCCATCGGGGGATGGACCCAGTTGAGCCAGCTCCGCTTGCAGGGCTTCGATTTCGGCGCGGATGGTTTCGTATTCGGCGCGTTTGCGGCGCAGGAACTGCACGGTGGCCCAGGCCTTGGCTTCGACACCTGTCGGGGTGAGGAGGTAGGCGTAATGCCGTTTGTCGGGGTTGCGTCGGAAATTGTCGAACTTGACGTGCCCTTTCTCGATCAGGGCTTGCAGGCAGTAGTTGATCTTGCCGACGCTCACGCCCAGCTCGACGGCAAGCTCCCGCTGGGATACGGCCGGATCGCGGGCCAGCCGCTGCAACAGACGGTAACGGACTTCCTCGGGGCTCATCGCCTGCTCCGTTCAAGGCTTGAACGTCAACCCTAGCGCAGAACCGGAGAGCGTGGCAAGCCATGATGTGAGGCCATGCTGCGCGCGCCGTCCGCAGGGCGAGAATGTGGCCTGCAAGGCAGGGGCTGAGAGGCAATGCCAAGTCTGAATTGAACGCGCTTGCATGGTCGCAATGCAGCGTAAAACAGCGACGTGCTCCTCGGCGTTTCAAGGCGTACAGGATTGGAAGCCTGATCAGAAGTTACCTCCCTTGATGGCTTCCTTTCACTGATAAAAACCATGTCCACTTCTCATTACAATAAAAACCAGATAATCTTGCGCCTGAAAAAGCGCTTTGTTTTGTTGGACGAGAGGAAATGTTGATGAAGCAAGTGAGACAGAAGCGGGCCAAGTATACGCCGGAGCAACTGGTGTCCGTGGCCGAAAAGCTGCGCAGCATGCCCGCAGTTGAGGAAAAGAAAAAAAGCACCGAACTGAGCAAGCAGGAAGCGATCAAGGCGCTTTCCAAAGATATTCGGGCCATGCAGAAGCGGGGCTATACCCTGGAAATGATTGCCAACATTCTCAAGGAAGAAAACATCGCCGTGAGCGTTCCCACCCTGCGCAACTATTTGCAGACGCAGCGAGGGCGTCCGGCGGGAACCACGCGTCGGACTCGGCGGGGCGCGTCCACCCCTGAAGAAACCTCGGCTGAGTGAGCCTCGAAGGGCGCAGCTCGTCTCCCTGTAAGCGGGGAGGGGAGCTGCGCAAACGGCTGCTTGATTGAGCCCTGGCGCGATGTTCTCCGCATCCGCCGCGCAGCGCCTCTTGAAGATCGCTTGGACACTCGCCCCGCTTCAGCCCAGGCTTACTTCGGCGTGGCGGCGCAAATCCAGGGTTTCATGCCCCAAGCCCCTTTGTTGAGCCCGGCAGGATTGGGCGGATAGACGCCTGATTTTTGCGCATGGACGCTGTGGTCGCTAAGCGGGCGGGCTGAAAAGACGCATGTTTGTCATTTCGGCAGATGAAGCAATCCATTCGAATTTCGGGTGGCGGATGTCCGCGGCCGTGATTCCTGCGGCATTGCTGTAGGGTTCTGTTCTCTTTCGTCATTTGAATCTGCCCAGCGCTGCAATTCATGCGCCTGTAAATCCCGGGCGTTTTGCCTTGCCGCCTTGCTTGTGCGAGGTGGCTGACAGTTTGCGGGTTTTCGGAGCATCATGAATCCTGTGGTGGCGATGAAATCGAAGGAGCACGCCAAGATGGGCCGATGGACGGACAACATAAAGCGAGGCGCCGGAGCCTTGCTCATGGGGATGGGCATGGCTTCCTGCGCCGCAAAACACCCCGCGCCGCCGCCCTCGGCGCCCATGCCGGCACCCGATGTCCGGGCCCAGGCGGCCTTGGTGCCGCCCGCGACCTTTGTCGGCGAGATGCCCTGCAAGGCCTGCGGCGATATGCGTCGCACCCTGACCTTGCTGGGTGACGGCAGCTATCGTTTGCGACAGCACTATGAGTCGAGCCATGGCGGGGCAGGCGTGGTGATGCATGAACTGGGGCGCTGGCAACTGGACGGGCGCCGACTGACGCTGAGCAGTGAAAACGGCCGCACCGGCAGCTATCAACTGGCCGATTCCACCCGGCTGGAGCAACTGGGCCGGGACGGCGAGCTGCTCACGGGTAATATGGCCTATACCCTGAGTCGGGCGGCCCAGATTGACCCGATTGCCGAATCGATGCGGGTGACCGGGATCCTCGATCCCAAGGCCGGCCGCTTGGCGCTGTGTGGGACGGGTCAATCGGTGGCGATCCTGGGCGATGCCGGTGAGACGGCGGCGTTAACCCAGGCCGTGCGGGAAACCCACAGCGAAGGCGGCCTATGGGTTGCTATCCAGGCGGAATGGGTTGAGGCGCGCCGCCAGGGAACGACTCATGGTCAGCCGGCGCTGCGGATGGAGCAGCTGCTGACAACCCGTCCGGGACAAACCTGTCCTGCAACCGTCACGCCCGGGCCCGCGGGTTGAGCCGGGCGGATTTACCGCATGGCGGTCCAACCGTTATAATCGACTGCCTTTTTCTGGCTGTTGCGGGTCCTTAAGGATGAATTTCACCGAGGAAGCGCTGACCTTCGACGATGTGCTCCTGTTGCCGGAGTATTCCGAAGTCCTGCCGCGCGAGGTCAGCTTGCGCACCCCCCTGACCCGCGAGATCGAACTCAACGTTCCCCTGCTCAGCGCCGCCATGGATACGGTGACCGAGGCGCGTCTGGCCATTGCCCTGGCCCAGGAAGGCGGCATCGGCATTG
>JBATEM010000295.1:0-5907 GCA_049664005.1 Candidatus Macondimonas sp. | reverse complement strand
CCGAGGACAGATCGGCGGGCACCTGCAGCTGGCCGGCCGCCAGGCGACCGCCGCCGCGCAGACTCACGCTCAACGGCCCCCGCTGTAAGGGATAACCCAGGCTTTCCAGCATGCGCTCGGTATGATCCCGGGACGGCGCGGGTTCCTCCACGCAGGTTTCCCCTTCGGCATACAGGCCCGCCAGGAGCAGCGCCGATTTGACCTGGGCACTGGCCACCGCCGAAACGTGATGGATGCCCCGCAGGCCCTGTCCACCGACGATGGACAGAGGCGGCGTGCCCGCGTCGGTCCCATGGATCATCGCGCCCATCCGGGTCAGGGGCTCCATGACCCGGCGCATCGGCCTGCGGCTCAACGAGGCGTCGCCAATCAGCGTGGTGTCGAAGCGCTGAGCGCACAGCAACCCCGCCAGCAGCCGCATGGAGGTGCCGGAATTACCCAGATCCAAGGGCCTATCCGGCGCCTGCAGCCCGGCCAGGCCCACGCCATGGATGCGCAACCGGCCCGCCTCGGGACCTTCAATGGTCACGCCCATGGCGCGGAACGCATCCCGCGTGGCCAGGCAATCCAAGCCATCGAGAAAACCGCTTACCTCGGTCGTCGCCTCGGCCAGCGAGCCGAAGATGATGGCGCGATGGGAAATCGATTTGTCCCCTGGCACACGAAACTCACCCCGCAAGGGACCGCCGCCGGATGCGATGTAATCAACTGCCATGGCTGCCTCAGTGTCGGAATGCATCGCGCGTCCGTTTGGCCTCGCGGAACACGGTTTCCAGCCGCGCCCCATCGCCGGCAGCAATTGCTCGGGTCAGCTCATCCAGGTCGGCGCGGAAACGATCCAGGGTGTCGAGTAGCGCCGGCGCATTGGTGAGGCAGATGTCCCGCCACATCACCGGATCGCTGCTGGCAATGCGGGTGAAATCGCGAAACCCGCCGGCGGCGTAGCGTAGCACCTCGGATTGGGCGTCCATCCGGGCCAGGGTATGCATCAGCGCAAAGGCCACCACATGGGGCAAATGGCTGGTGGCTGCCAGCATCTCGTCATGGGTGTGGGCATCCATTTCTTCCACTACCGCTCCGGCTGCTTCCCACATGGCGCGCACGGCAGCGATGGCGGCAGGATTGGACGCCTCCGTCGGCGTCAGGATGACCCGTCGCCCCTGGAACAGCTCGGGGAAAGCCGCCTCCACGCCGCTGTTCTCAGTGCCGGCCACGGGATGGCCCGGCACCAGCGTCGGCGGAAGCGCCCCGAAAACCGACTGGGCTGCCTGCACGACGGCGCCCTTGGCGCTGCCCACATCGGTCAGAATCGCATCGGGGGCCAGATGATCGCGAATCGCTGCCATGACCCCGGCCATCGCTCCCATGGGCACCGCCAGCACCACCATGTCCGCGCCCGCGACGGCCTGGGCCAGATCCAGGTCATAGCCATCGATCACCCCCAGCGTCAGAGCCCGTTCCAGCGTGGCCGTGTGGCGGCCTGCCCCGACGATCTGGCCGCAATGCCCTGCGCGGCGCAGGGCCAATGCCAGGGAGCCCCCGATGAGGCCCACCCCGATCACGCACAGGCGACGTATCATGATTGCAGCAGCCGTCCCAGGGTTTCCAGAAAGCGGGTGTTGTGCTCGGGCAATCCCACGCTGACCCGCAGCGACTCCGGCAGGCCGTAGCCGGCCACCGGGCGCACGATGATGCCGGCGCGCAGCAAACGCTGATTCAGATTGGCCGCATTCGGCACCCGGAAAGTGATGAAATTGCCCACCGAGGGAATATACGGCAAGCCAAGCGCCGCAAGTCCCGCCGAGAGTTGCGTGAGGCCGGCGCGGTTGATGGCCACCGCCGCAGCCAGATGATCGGTATCGGCCAACGCAGCCCGCGCTGCAGCAAGCCCCAGGCTGTTGACATTGAACGGCTGGCGCAGGCGGTTCAACAGATCGGCCAGGGCGGGATGGCTCACGCCATAGCCCACCCGCAGGGCGGCCAACCCATAGGCCTTCGAGAAGGTGCGGGTTACCAGCAGATTGGGATAGCGCGCCAGCAGCCGGCAACCATCGGGGTAGCCGGCTTGCTGCACGTATTCGAAATAGGCCTCATCCAGCACCACCACGACTTGGGGTGGCACGGCGCTCAGGAAGTTCTCCAGCGCGTCCCGGTCGATCCAGGTGCCGGTGGGGTTGTTGGGATTGGCGATGAAGACCACGGCTGTGTTGCCATCCATCCGTTCCGCCATGGCCGCCAGATCATGTCCGCAGGGCTGCGCGGCATCGGCGGGCAGGGCGGGCGCCACCCGTGCCTCGGCCCCTACCGCGCGCGTTGCCAAGGCATAGATGGCGAAGGCATGGGCGGACATCACCGCATTGCGCCCCGGCGCAAGGAATGTCTGGGCCACCAGATTGAGCAAGTCGTTCGAGCCATTCCCCAAGGTCACTTGGGCTGGTGCCACATCCAGATGACTGGCCAGCGCCTGCTTCAGGGCATGACCGCTGCCGTCGGGATACAGGGCCAGGCGGTCCAATTCAGCCTCAAGGACCCGGCGCACGCCCGGCGCGGGACCCAGCGGGCTTTCGTTGGACGCCAGTTTGATGATGTTGGCAATCCCCAGTTCCCGCTCCAGCTCCTCGATGGGCTTGCCCGGCTCGTAGGGCGCCAGATCGCGGACGGCCGGCAGGGCTTGCGCCAGGAAAGCGGGATTGGGGTGCATGGATGTCTGTGCCTCGCTCATATCCTACGGCGTTCAGCCGACGGCCACCGGATAGGACCCCAGGCGCTTGACCCAGGCCGCTCGCTCGGTGAGCGCGGCCAGAGCAGCGGCCACGGCGGGATCCTGCGCGTGTCCTTCCAGATCCAGAAAGAAGTTGTAGTCCCATGGACCGCGCCGGGAGGGGCGCGATTCGATGCGCGTCAGGCTCACCCCATGTTGGTGAAATGGCTCCAGCACCCGGAACAGCGCGCCGGGCCGATTGTCCACCGCCACCATCAGGGAGGTCTTGTCGCGACCGGAGACCTCGGCGTCATCGCGGGCGATCACCAGGAAGCGGGTGGTGTTGCCTGGTTCATCCTCGATGTTCTCGGCCAGCACATTCAAGCCATACAGCCGGGCCGCTTCCCGACTGGCCACGGCCGCGATCCCCGTTCCGGCGGCGACTTGTCGGGCCGCATCCCCATTGCTGGCCACCGCCCGCCGTGGAACACCCGCCAGGTGCCGATCCAGCCACTCCCGGCACTGGGCCAGGGACTGGGCGTGGCTGAGCAGTTCGGTGATCTCCGTCACAGCCGTCACGCGGGCAAGCAGGCAATGATGCACCGGCAGGACAATTTCCGCGCAAATGCGCAGATTGGAACGGGCGAACATGTCCAGGGTGTGAGTCACCACCCCTTCGGTTGAATTCTCCACCGGCACCACACCACAATCGGCGCACCCGGCCTCGACCTCCCGGAACACCTCATCGATGGCGCCCAGCGGCGTGGTCTGGACGCCTTGACCGAAGTGCTTGAAGACCGCCGCCTGGGTGTAGGTCCCCTCCGGCCCCAAGTAGGCGATCCGCAAGGTTTTTTCGAGTGCCAGACAGGCCGAGATGATCTCGCGGTAGATGCGCAACAACGCCTCATCGCTGAGCGGACCGGGATTGTTGGCCTGGAGGGCGCGCAGCACCTGCGCCTCGCGGGCAGGCCGATAACAGGAATCGCCTGCGCCCAGTTCGGCCTTGATATGACCCACTTCCTGGGCCAGTCGGGCACGCTCGTTGAGCATCTCCCGCAATTGCAGATCGAGCACATCGATACGTGTCCGCAATGCAGTCAGCCGCTCCACCTCGCCCACCGCCCCCTGGGGCGCGGCGTTTTCCTCCGTCATACGGCGCGGGCTGCCAGCACGCCGTCAATGACGCGCAACTGGGCCAGCGCTGCGTCCGGAACGGGCTGGTTGACGTCCACCACGGTGTAGGCGAGATCACCCTTGGATTTGTTCAGCATGTCGAGAATATTCAGGCTGAAGCCCGCCAGCGTGGAGGAAATCTGTCCCAGCATGTTGGGCACATTGGCATTGGCGATACACACCCGATAGCCTTCCGCATGCGGCAGCATCACTTCGGGAAAATTCACCGCGTTGCGGATGTTGCCGTTTTCCAGATAATCCCGCACCTGTTGCACCACCATGACGGCGCAATTTTCCTCGGCCTCATGGGTGGATGCGCCCAGATGGGGCAGCGCGATGACCCGAGGATGGCCCTGCAGCGCGACGCCCGGGAAATCGCAGACATAACTGCCCAGCCTGCCCTCATCCAGCGCTTCACGCACCAAACCCGACTCAACCACGCCCTCGCGGGAGAAATTCAGCACCACCAGACCGGGCTTGGCCAGTTTCAAGCGCTCGGCGTTGAGCATATTGCGGGTGTGGTCATTCAGCGGCACATGGAAGGTCAGGTAATCCGCCTGGGCAACCACTTCCTCGATGCTGCGGGCCTGGCCCACGCCGGAGGAGAGCTGCCAGGCGTTTTCCACCGTGATCTTGGGATCCAGGCCAATGACGCGCATTCCCAGGGCATGGGCGGCATTGGCAACCTTGACCCCGATGGCACCCAGGCCGATCACGCCCAGCGTCCGGCCGGGCAGTTCCGTGCCCACAAATTGTTTCTTGCCTGATTCCACCGCCTTGTGCATGGTGGCATCGTCCCCCGTCAGGCCATCCACGAAACGCAGCGCCTGGGGAATATTGCGCGAGGCCATCAGCAGGCCCACCAGCACCAGTTCCTTGACGGCATTGGCATTGGCACCCGGGGTGTTGAACACCGGCACGCCCAGGGCAGACAGCCGCGCGATGGGGATGTTGTTGACGCCGGCGCCGGCGCGGCCCACCGCCTTGAGCGAGCCCGCAAAGCTCATGTCATGCATGACCTGGGAACGCACCAGGATGGCATCGGGATCGGCCACGTCGCTGCCGACCTGGTAGCGGTCGGGCTCGAACTGGCTCAGGCCACGGGGGGAAATATTGTTCAGCGTCTGAATCTTGAACATGACTTGGGCCTTCGTTGAGTCAAGGGGGTCGCGTGATGCGCCTGCGATCAGCCATTACGCCGCTGGAAATCCTTCATGAAATCCACCAGCGCCGCCACTGCCTCGAAGGGAACGGCATTGTAGATGCTCGCGCGCATACCGCCCACCGAGCGGTGCCCCTTGAGCCCGACCAGGCCGGCGGCCTTGGCCTCGCTGAGGAAGCTCGCATCCAGCGTCGCATCCGGGAGAATGAACGGCACGTTCATCCAGGAGCGATCCGCCACCGCCACCGGGTTGCGATAGAACCCCGACGTGTCGATGGTCTGATAGAGCAGCTCCGCCTTGCGGCGATTGGTCTCGGCCATGGCGGCCAGACCGCCCTTGGCCTTGAGGTGGGCGAATACCAGGCCCGCCACATACCACGCGAAGGTGGCAGGCGTGTTGTACATGGACTCGTTCTCGACCTGCGGCGCGTAATCCAGGATGGTGGCCGTGCCGGGCAGCGCATGTCCCACCAGATCTTCACGCACGATGACCAGCGTCAGTCCAGCCGGCCCGACGTTCTTCTGCGCGCCACCGTAAATGATGCCGAAACGGGAGACGTCGATCGGACGCGACAGCAGGGTCGAAGAGAAATCCCCAACCAGCGGCACCGCGCCCGTCTCGGGAATCCAATGGAATTCCACGCCGCCGATGGTTTCATTGGGGGTGTAATGGACATAGGAGGCCTGCGGATCGAGGCGCCAGGCCGACTGGGGCGGGATGGCGGTGAAACCGCTTTCCTCACCGGAGGCCGCGATATTCACGGTGCCGAATTTCTTGGCCTCGCCGATGGCCTTCTTGGACCAGGCGCCGGTGTGGATATAGTCGGCCCGGCGTCCCTCACCCATCAGGTTCAGGGGAACCATGGCGAAC
>JBATEM010000294.1:0-1901 GCA_049664005.1 Candidatus Macondimonas sp. | reverse complement strand
CGATGTGCAGGATCCCTACAGCGGCTGCGATCTGCGCGCGGTCGCTGCCATCGACCGCAAGGGCGAGGCCTGGGTGGTGGAATTGCGCCTGGGCTACCCCTGCGGAGACCACGCCAAGACGCTGGCGGCGACCGTACAAGCCCATCTGGCCCAGGCCTTGCCCGGTGTCGACATCCGCGTGCAGGGCAGCATGGTCTTGAAAGCGCCGCCTCCGGACACCACCCGCCAGGCCGTGCCGGGGGTGGACTGGATCATTGCCGTGGCCTCCGGCAAGGGCGGGGTGGGCAAATCCACCACTGCGGTCAACCTGGCCCTGGCGCTGGCCGCGGATGGCGCGCGCGTGGGGCTGCTCGATGCCGATCTGTATGGCCCCAGTCAGCCGCGCATGCTCGGCTATGTCGGCGCGGCGCCCCAGGCGGGGGCGGACGGCCGGCTGCCCGCGGTGGAACGCTACGGCCTGCGCACCATGTCAGTGGGCTATCTGGTGGACGAGGACCAGCCCATGATCTGGCGCGGCCCCATGGTGACCCAGACCCTGACCCAATTGGTGCGCCAGACCGATTGGGGTGGCGTCGACTACCTCATCATCGACCTGCCACCGGGCACCGGGGATGTGCAGATTTCGCTGAGTCAACAGGTGCCCCTGAGCGGGGCCGTGATCGTCACCACACCCCAGGACATTGCGCTGCTGGATGCCCGCAAGGCCTTGCGGATGTTTGAAAAGGTCTCCGTGCCAGTGCTGGGGGTGATCGAGAACATGAGCACCCACATCTGTTCTCGGTGCGGCCATGAGGAGCCCATTTTCGGGCATGGCGGCGGCGAGCGCATGGCGGCGCAATATGGTGTTCCTCTCCTGGGCAGCCTGCCGCTGGACCTGCGCATCCGCGAGCAGACCGACCGCGGTCGCCCCACGGTGGTGGCCGAGCCCGGTGGGGCGCTGGCCCAGGCCTACCACGACATCGCCCGGCGCGCGAGCGCCCATCTCGTCCAGGCCGCCGCGCCATCCGTCTTTCCCGAGATCCGTGTCGTTGATGATTAGGCCGCGTTACCCCGGAATGTCCGGCTCGACCAGCGTGGCGAAAGCGGTATGAACGGGTTCCACTTGCTGCGAAGAATATCAAGATCCTGCCTGATGCCGACCTATAGCACTTCCCGCAGCACGGCGCGGACCTTGTCCATGCCCGCGCTGAGGCTGGCGGCGATGTCGCCATGGATGTCGCTGCCCGCAGGCCCCAGGCCTGCGGCCCAGTTCACCGACACGGCGAGCGTGGCGTAGGCCAGCCCCAGTTCTCGCGCCAGCGCGGCCTCGGGCATGGCGGTCATCCCCACCATGGTGCAGCCCTCGGCGCGCAGCTTGCGGATCTCCGCGGCCGTTTCCAGCCGCGGTCCCTGCATCACGGCGTAGATTCCATTGGGCATGACCGCCACCTGCGCCCGCGCCGCCGCCGCGATGAGTGCGTCGCGCAGTGCGCCATCGTAGGGTTCGGTGCAATCGGCATGCAGCACCCGCCCTTCCTCGGAGAAGGTGTGAGCACGTCCCCAGGTGTAATCGATGATCTGATCGGGAACCGCCAGAGCCGCCGGTCCCAGCTCGGCGTGAATGCCACCCACGGCCGCGACAGCGATCACCCGACGGATGCCCAACTGATGCAGCGCCCAGATATTGGCGCGGTAATTCACCAAATGAGGGGGATAGCGGTGATCCTGCCCATGGCGGGCCAGAAACACCACGGGACGGCCGGCATAAAGCCCCAGATGGAGCGGCGAGGAGGGCGGCCCATAGGGCGTCTCCACCGTGCGATCCTCAACGAGCGTGAGCCCCTCCAGTTGGGTGAGCCCGGTGCCGCCGATGACGGCGGTGGTGATCTCGGTTGGCATCGTTCTCCCATTCATGTCCCGCG
>JBATEM010000293.1:0-5019 GCA_049664005.1 Candidatus Macondimonas sp. | reverse complement strand
GTCCTGCGGAGGGCGGCCAGGCCTGCGGCGAGACCGGTCTGGGCCGGATGCTGGAACCGAACGATCTGGTGCGGGCGCTCGCCATGCCACCGATACGGGCCGATCTGCGCGGCCTGACCGTGCTGATCACGGCGGGACCCACGCGCGAGCCACTCGACCCGGTGCGTTTCCTGACCAACCGCAGCTCCGGCAAGATGGGCTACGCCGTGGCGCACGCGGCGCAGGCAGCAGGTGCCCGGGTGATCCTCGTCAGTGGCCCGGTCCACCTCGATCCGCCGCCAGGCGTGACCTGCCTGCGGGTGGAACGGGCCGAGGAAATGCGTGCAGCGGTGATGGCCCAGGTCGATGGCGCGGATGTGTTCATCGCCACCGCAGCCGTGGCCGATTACCGTCCGGCCGCTCAAGCCACCGGCAAGATCAAGAAGACCGACGGCGCGCTGAGCCTGATCCTGGAGCCCACGCCGGACATCCTGGCCGAAGTCGCCGCCCTGCAGCGCCGCCCCTTCACGGTGGGGTTTGCCGCCGAAACCGAGCGGATGGCCGAATATGCCGAAGACAAACGTCGCCGCAAGAACCTGGACCTCATCGCCGCCAACCGAGTGGACGACCGGGGGATGGGTTTCGACAGCGACGACAACGCGCTCACCGTGTTCTGGGAAGGCGGTTCGCAGGCGTTGCCGCGCCAGCCGAAGACCCGCCTGGCGGTCGCTCTCGTCGAACTGATCGCCGAACATCTCCATCGCAGCCGCGCCGCACCGAATCAACCCTGACCCCGCGCCGCTTGAACACCCCAGACGGATGATCGCCATGCTCGAAATCCAGATCCGCGTCCTCGATCCCCGCCTGGGGGCGCAATTTCCTCTGCCGGAATATGCCACCCCCGGTGCGGCGGGGCTGGACCTGCGAGCCTGTCTCGATGACGCGCTGGTGGTGGCACCGGGGCAGACCACCCTGATTCGCACCGGGCTTGCCATCCACATCGATGATCCGGCCTATGCGGCCCTGATCCTGCCCCGCTCGGGCCTGGGCCACAAACACGGCATCGTGCTGGGCAATCTGGTCGGGCTGATCGACTCGGACTATCAGGGCGAGCTGATGGTGTCGTGCTGGAATCGGGGCACGGAGGCATTCTCGCTCCAGCCGTTCGACCGCCTGGCACAACTGGTTTTTGTCCCCGTCGCTCAGGCGCGACTGGTGCCGGTGGACGCGTTTGAATCCAGCCAGCGCGGGTCGGGCGGCTTTGGCCACACCGGGCGCTGAGGGCAGCTTGGTCGGACTGCGCCCCGCCACCATTGACCCTATCTTGGCGATAATTTCGCCTGGACACAGCGCCCAGCCTGCCGATCGCCACAGCCTCGGCGAGGCTGCCTGACCATGCGCATCTGGGTCGACGCGGATGCCTGTCCCAACCCGATCAAGGAAATCGTGTTCCGGGCCGCCAATCGCCTGCGCCTTGAAACCACCCTGGTGGCCAATCACATGCTGCGAACGCCGCCATCTCTGTACATCAAATCCCTCCAGGTGGAACACGGCTTCGATGTGGCGGATGCCCGCATCCTGCAACTGCTCAGCGCCGGTGATCTGGTGATCACCGCCGACATTCCCTTGGCGGCCGAGGTGATCAAGGCGGATGCCCGCGCCCTCAATCCGCGTGGCACGCTCTACACGGCCGAGAACATCAGCGAGCATCTCGCGCGACGCAACCTGATGGATCAATTGCGCAGCGCCGGCACGATTACCGGGGGCCCGCCCACTCTCGCCAAGACCGACCTCCAGGCATTCGCCAACGCTTTCGACCGCATCCTTCCTCGACCGACAAAGCCATCCGCAATGCCTTGAACCCACAGGCCAAATCCCATTTTCCGCCGATTCTGGCCAACCGACCATCCCCATCCATCTGACTCGGTTTCGCCACCGGCAGGCCGTGTCCTGTCGCACCGAATTGCGCCGAATACTCCCGTGTGATTTCGGGAACCCTCCGAAATAGAGCGAGTCTCTGAAATCAATCCTATCCGAACCATCGGGGGCCAAAGAGGAGGTACATCATGCCAAGAGGTGATAAATCTGCCTATACGGACAAACAAAAACGACAGGCCGAACATATCGAAGAAAGCTACGAGTCGCGTGGCGTTGCTCACGAAGAAGCAGAACAGCGTGCCTGGGCCACCGTGAATAAAATCTCAGGAGGCGGCAAGAAAAGCGGCTCCGGGCGAGGCCATGCCGAAAACAAGGAGCCAGCCAAAAGCGGTGGCCACAAAGGCGGCGGCAGCCCGGCCAGCCAAAGCGCGCGCTGCTGCCGCTCACAAGGCCGCCGCGACTCGCAAGAAATCCGCCTGAAAATCTGAGGAGCTCCCATGAGATCCGCATACGATTCCTGCATCCAGCACTGCTTGACATGCCACCAAAGCTGCTTCCAACACGCCATGACTCATTGCCTCGAGACAGGTGGGCCGCATGTGGCGCCTACCCATTTCCGAACCATGATGAATCGCGCCGAATCATGTCGGCAGATGGCAGCCTGATCAGGACAGAGAGCATCTTCTCGCAGGCAGGTCATTGCCTTGACGAATTCGAACCGAGCGATTGCATCATCCAAGTGAATCGACCCTGCGGCCTGGATGAAGGCTGTTCGAGAGCGGAAAAGAAGGCCATCAAAACGCCGCGCATCTTCAGATTGCAACGCGCTCTGGCGTATGAGCCAAAATTTCATGAAGGGCATCACCCGCAGCTGCTTGCTTTATCCAGTTGTTGCAGATGCGCCAGAAACTCATCCAGCCCCGCTTTGAGCGCAAGAATTTTTTCCGGATCCATGGCAACCTGGTCGCGTAACGCATGCTGGATGCAGGCGCATTCCGCCTGCAACAGCTCGCCGCGCTCGGTGAGATGCACCTCCACCACCCGCTCGTCACTCACCGCGCGCTGGCGGCGGATCAAACCCTGCGTTTCAAGCCGCTTGAGCAAGGGCGTCAGCGTATTGGAATTGAGCAATGCCCGTTCGCCAATCTCGCCGACCGTGCGCGGTGCGCGTTCCCACAACACCATCAGCACCACATATTGCGGGTAGGTGAGGCCGAATCGTTCCAGCAGCGGCTGGTACTGCCGTGTCAGCAGCCTTGACGCGGCATAGAGCGGGAAGCAGAGCTGGGCATCCAGCTCCACCGCCCGCGCGTCCGCCGGCGGGGGGAATCCTGTTCCACCCACTACGGGTGTTTTTCTTTGTCGATCGGTCACCATGCCCTCGTCTTGCGCGCTGAATTGTGTCGTGACCTTACAACATCTGGGACGAAGTGCGGTCGCCACGGGTGAAATCGAGCATCCAGTGCGGATAGGGGCGCCCAGGTTGGCTGACGGCGTCGAGCGCCTTCACTTCCGCTTCCTCAAGGGTCCAACCAATAGCCTTGAGGTTGTCCTGCAACTGCTCCGGCTTGGTCGCACCCACCAGTACAGCGCTCACTGCCGGTTTGCGCAACAGATAATTGAGCGCCACCTGAGCAACACTCACCCCGCGCGCCTCGGCAATGCGCTGCACTTCGTCCAGAATTCGGAAACCCTTGTCTTCATCCACCTGAATGAAGTTGTGTTGCTCCTTGCTGCGACGCGCATCGGCCGGACCCTTTTCGCCCCGGCGGAACTTGCCGGTCAAAAAGCCGCCCGCGAGCGGTGACCAGGGAGTCAGGCCCAGTTGCTGATCCTGACACAGCGGCACCAATTCGGTTTCGACATCGCGGGCCACCAGAGAATAGAGTGCCTGAAGCGAGACGAACTTTTCCCAATGATGTTTCTCGGCGAGTGCAAGCGCTTTCATCAGTTGCCATGCGGCAAAATTCGAGCAGCCGAGATAACGCACCTTCCCCTGTCGCACCAGATCGTTGAGGGTCGACAGCGTCTCCTCGAGCGGGGTGACGAAATCGAAGCTGTGCACGATGTAAAGGTCGATGTAATCGGTCCCCAGCCGCCGCAGACTGGTCTCGCAGCTCCGTATCAGGTGATGGCGGCTCAGCCCCACGTCGTTGATCTCGGGACTCATGCGGCCACGCACCTTGGTGGCCAGCACCACCTCGTGACGCCGCGCCTTGAGCGCGCGTCCAAGAATCTCCTCCGACTGCCCATAGGAGTAGACATCGGCTGTATCGAAGAAGTTGATGCCACCGTCGAGCGCCATGTCGACCAGTCGCTGTGCCTCGGCATCACCCAGACCACCCACCACCTCCCAATAACCCTGCTTACCGAAGCTCATGGCGCCCAGACAAAGCTCTGACACCAACAGGCCGGAATGACCCAGTTGCCGATAGTTCATGGTGTTACCCTCCTGAGAATCATGAAGAAGTCTTCGTGCCGACCCAATCCGCGGGTGCCGTCAGCGCCCGCTGGATTGCCGGCTCCATTTTTGCCTTGCGGCTGATCGGTGCAAAGCGGCGGATGGGCGTACCGTCACGACCAATCAGGAATTTGGTGAAATTCCATTTGATGGCAGAGCCGAACCAGCCCGGCAGTTGTTCCCGCAGATAACGAAAAACCGGATGTGCGCCAGGGCCGTTGACCTCGACCTTATCGAACATGGGAAAGCGCACGCCATAGTTCAGCTCGCAAAAGCTGCCGATCGCCTCCGCATCACCCGGCTCCTGCCGGCGGAACTGATTGCAGGGAAAACCCAGCACCACCAGGCCCTGATCAGCGTACTCGTCATGCAACTGCTGGAGATCCTGATACTGCGGCGTCAAGCCGCACTGGCTGGCGGTGTTGACCACCAGCAGCACCTCGCCTTGGTACTGCTGCATGGCCACGGGCTGCCCATGTAGCGAGTTGGCGGATAACTGATAAAAGGAATTCATGACAAAGCCTCCAGTATCGTGATGACATCCCCTCGCCGTGAACGAAGAGGGCGCGTATGGGGGATCAAGCCAGTTTCAGCTCCACCCCCACATTGCCCCGCACGGCATTGGAATAGGGGCAGACCTGATGGGCGGCCTCCAGCAATGTCCGGGCTTCATCACGCGGCAGACCAGGAATCGTCACCTC
>JBATEM010000292.1:0-4189 GCA_049664005.1 Candidatus Macondimonas sp. | reverse complement strand
AGATTGGGAATCTCCAGCAGCAGGGCATCGAGCTCCGCCTGCAAGACCCGCAGGCTCGCATCCCCTGCCTCCAGGCGACTCCCCAGATCGGCCACCTGGGCCAGGATGGGCTCCACCGCCTCGCCGCGGGCCTTGGCCTGCCCGACCTGCTTGGAAATGGCGTTGCGGGTGTTGCGCAAGCCTTCCACTTCGACCTGTAGCGCCTTGCGGCGGGATTCCAGTTCGGTCAGCCGGGCACGGTCCAGGGTGTAGCCGCGGCGGGCCAGAGCTGCCTCGGTGGCCTCCAGGTCCTGACGGTAGCAACGGGGATCAAGCATGGAACATCCTTCAATGGGTAAACATCAGGCCAGCAGACGACGGGCACAGGCCATCCCGGCCGCCACCGCGCTCAGGCTCAGCGCCACATTGGCCAGCACATTGACCAAGGCCTTGCCCTGCGCGCCCTGGCTCCAGAGCTGCAGCGTTTCCAGGGAAAAGGCTGAAAAGGTGGTAAAGCCGCCGCAAAACCCGGTTATGGTCCAGACCCGAATCGCAAGCGCCCACTCCGGCCGGCGCTGACCATACAAGAACAGCGCGCCGATGCCAAAGCCGCCCAGCACATTGACGGCCAGGGTTCCCCAGGGAAAAGCCCAGGGCAAACGGGCGCACAACATGCCCAGCCCGAAGCGGGACATGGAGCCCAAACCGCCACCCACCCCCACCGCCAGGGGAAGCATCCAGTCTTTCATGGCTCATTCTCTCCACTGGCTTCGTTCAGGCCAGCCCGCGCTTGCCGATCGCGTTCCCGCAACTGGGCCAGCCGTTCGCCGATGCGCAATTCCAGGCCCCGAGGCACGGGATGGTAATACCGCGCCTCGCCCAGCTCCTCAGGCAGATAACGCTCCCCGGCGGCATAGGCATCGGGTTCGTCATGCGCGTAGCGATAACGCTGGCCGTATCCCAGTTTTTTCATCAACGCGGTGGGCGCATTGCGCAGGTGCAGCGGAACCGGCAGCGAGCCATGCTGGGTCACCTCGGCCCGGGCCCGGTCGAAGGCCACATAAACCGCATTGCTCTTGGGCGCGCAGGCCAGGTAGACGGCCGCCTGCGCCAATGCCAGATGACCTTCGGGCGAACCCAAGCGCTCCTGGGTTTCCCACGCATTCAGCGCCAGCTGCAGGGCACGGGGATCGGCATTGCCGATATCCTCGCTGGCCATGCGCACCAGCCGGCGGGCGAGATAAAGGGGGTCGGTCCCGCCATCGAGCATGCGCGCCAGCCAGTACAGCGCCCCATCCGGGGAGGATCCGCGCACCGCCTTGTGCAGCGCGGAGATCTGGTCGTAGAAGGTGTCGCCCTGTTTGTCGAACTGGCGCGCCCCGCTGCCCGCGAGCAGCCGCTCGACCTGAGCCGCATCCAGGGTCCCGTCCTGGCCCACCAGTTGCGCCCCCAGTTCCAGCAAGCTCAGCAGACGGCGGGCATCGCCATCGGCAGCAGCGACAAGCAAGTCGCGGGCCGCGGCGGGCACCGCCAGCCGCCAGGTCCCCAGTCCCCGTTCACCGTCTGTCAGCGCCCGCTCCAGCACCTGCATGAGCTCGGCCGGCGCCAGCGCCTGCAGCACGTACACCCGGGCGCGGGACAACAAAGCCTTGTTGAGCTCGAAGGACGGATTTTCCGTCGTGGCCCCGATGAATACCAGGGTACCGTCCTCCAGGTGAGGCAGGAAGGCGTCCTGCTGGGCCTTGTTGAAACGATGCACCTCGTCGAGGAAAAGGACGGTACCCCGGCCGTGGGCCGCCCGCTCCCGGCGCGCCGCCTCCACCGCCTCGCGCACTTCCCGCACTCCCGCCAGCACGGCGGACAGGTTGAGAAAGGCCAGATCGGCCTGCTGGGCCATCAATCGCGCCAGGGTGGTTTTGCCGGTCCCCGGCGGTCCCCACAGGATCATGGAGTGGAGCTTGCCTCCCTCCAGAATCCGCCGCAGCGGCTGACCCGGCCCCAGCAGGGTGGACTGGCCAACCACATCCTCCAACCGCCGGGGACGCAGCCGGTCCGCCAGCGGCGCCTCGGGGCCAGCGGGTGCGAACAGCGCGGACTGGTCTCCGCTGCCGACCATCAGGACAGCCGCCTCAAGTGCCGGTCATCCAAAAACCAATACCGGATTGGGCCAGCCAACAAAGCCAATCCCAAGGCGGCGCCCGCCCCATTGGTCAAGACATCCCAGCGATCGAAACTGCGATATCCGGTGGTTTGTTGCGCAAACTCGATTCCCAAGCCGAACACCCCCAAAGACGCCCACAGCGGCAACCAGCGCCGCAGCGGAACGAAAAGCCCGAACCAGGCCCCCATCGCACCATAGGCCATCAGATGCGCCAGCTTGTCATGGCGGCTCGGCAGCGCGCCGGGATCCAGTGGAATCAGGCTGGCCCAGGCCAGCACCAGGAGACCCACACCACCCAGCGCCAGGCCGATCCGCCGCCGCGACACAGGATTCATTCCTCGATCACCTCGACCCCGGGGGGCAGCTTGAGACGAAACACAGCGCTGTCGATCGGTCCGTTGACCTGCACCTGGGTGAAGTCGACTCGGGTGCGCTGGTCGAAGTGATCTTCCAGTTCCATGCGCCGGACCACCCCCTCACTCAGCCCCAGTCGGATGCTGCGAAAATCCGTATCGGCATCGCGTGGCGTCAGGCTCACCCAATTGAGACCGTCGCGCATCGGGCCTTCCGTAATCTCGAATTGTGCCGACAAATCCCCCTGACCACTCAGCAACAAGGCCGGCGTGGATGCCAGCGCCTGGTCCACGGGGCGGCGGGTCACCTGCGCCAGTGACCGGTCGTACAACTGCAAGGTTTTGCCATCGCTCAGGATGACCTGATCCGAGCCTCCCTCGTATTCCCAGCGAAACCGGCCGGGACGGGCAATCCAGATGCGGCCGCTTTCGGCTCGGGCGGCCTGACCCTGGGCCGCGGGCACGGTCTGCACGAAACGGGCTTCGAAAGTTCGCACCTTAGCGTTGAAAGATTCCAGATCCTGCAGGCCACCCGCCCAGGCAGCGGCCATTCCGGCCAGCCACAACGCACACACGCCCCACAGTCGCAAACCAATACCCATTACGATCCTCTGTGTTCGATTCATGGCGTTCAGTCCTGACCCGCCGGAGGGGGTGCCAGCACTTCGCGCGAGCCATTGGGTTGCAGGGCGCCCACCACGCCCGCCCGCTCCATGGCTTCCACCAGGCGCGCCGCCCGGTTGTAGCCAATGCGGAGCCGGCGCTGCACGCCGGAGACCGAAGCCTTGCGCGATTCGGTCACCAGCCGCAAGGCGTCATCGTAGAGGGGATCCTGCTCGGGGTCCCCGCCCCCTTCGCCGCCGGCAAAGCTTGCGCTGTCCTCGTCGGGTCCCTGCAGGACCTCATCCAGATACGTCGGCGGACCCAAGGTCTTGAGATAACCCACCACGCGATGGACCTCCGCGTCGGAAGCGAATGCCCCATGGACGCGCTGGGGATAACCGGTGCCGGGCGGCAGGTAAAGCATGTCGCCATGACCCAGCAGGGCCTCGGCGCCCATCTGGTCGAGAATGGTGCGGGAATCAATCTTGCTGGATACCTGAAACGCGACGCGGGTGGGAATGTTGGCCTTGATGAGACCGGTGATCACGTCCACCGACGGCCGCTGCGTCGCCAGGATCAGATGAATACCGGAAGCCCGGGCCTTCTGGGCGAGGCGGGCGATCAATTCCTCCACCTTCTTGCCGGCCACCATCATCAGATCGGCCAGCTCATCGATGACCACCACCAGATACGGCAGCGACGCCAGCACCGTCGGATTGCCTTCACCATCCAACGGCCGCAGCGGATCACTCAAAGGCGTCCCGGCCTGTGCCGATTCCGTCACGCGCCGATTGAGGCCGGCGATGTTGCGCACGCCCAAGGCGGCCATCAGCCGATAGCGCCGATCCATCTCCGCCACACACCAGCGCAAGGCGTTCGCGGTATCCCGCATGTCAGTGACGACCGGCGCCAGCAAATGGGGAATGCCCTCGTAGACCGACAGCTCCAGCATCTTGGGATCCACCAGGATCATCCGCACCTGCTCGGCGCTGGCCTTGTAGAGCAGGCTCAGCAGCATGGCATTGATGGCCACCGATTTGCCCGAGCCGGTGGTGCCGGCGACCAGCAAGTGGGGCATGCGCCCCAGATCCGC
>JBATEM010000291.1:0-1729 GCA_049664005.1 Candidatus Macondimonas sp. | reverse complement strand
CACTGTATTGCTGCGAGTTTGTTGCATGGATGCATTGACCGCCGCTCCCCCTCGGGGCAGCGCTTCGCCTTGGCCTGTCACGGTCGCCGTGATGCTGGGCACCCTGATGGTCATCCTCGACATGACCATCGTGAACGTCAGCCTGCCGCACATGATGGGCTCGCTGGGCGCGACCTCCGAACAGATCACCTGGGTACTCACCTCCTATATCGTCGCCGAGGCGGTGATGATCCCGCTCAGCGGTTATCTGGCCAATCGCTTCGGCCGGCGCAACGTGATCCTGTTCAGTATCATCGGCTTCGTGATCAGCTCGGGGCTGTGCGGGCAGGCGGCAACCCTCTCCCAGATGGTTGTCTTCCGCATTCTGCAAGGCATTTTCGGCGCCCCGGTCATCCCGCTGTCCCAATCCACGCTGCTGGACACCTTCCCTGCAAATGAGCGTGGCAAGGCGATGGCCATTTTCGGCATCGGCGTGCTCATGGCGCCGGCGCTGGGACCGACTCTTGGCGGCTACATCACCGAGCACTGGGATTGGCGCTGGGTGTTCTACATCAACCTGCCGGTGGGCATCGTCAACATCCTGTTGTGCTATGCCGTGCTGCCCGACACCGAACATCGCCGCGACCGCATCGATCTGTTCGGCGCCTTCTGCATGGTGCTTGGCATCGGCGCGCTGCAATACGTGCTCGACCAGGGCAATCATGAAAACTGGTTCGAGTCGGACATCATCATCTATGGCACGGTGCTGGCCATCGTCACCCTGACGGTTTTTTGCATACGCGCCTGGACCCGGTCCGATTCGGTGTTGCAGCTCAACCTGTTGCGGGATCGCAATCTCGCCACGGCCTCGTTTCTGATGATGTGCTTCGGCCTCGGGCTGTTTGGCACCATCGTGCTGCAGCCCATCCTGTTGCAGGAGCTGCTGGGCTATCCCTCGTCCACCACGGGCCTGATCATGGCGCCCCGCGCCCTGTGCAATGCAGTCACCATGGCCATCGTGGCGCCCAATATCAAGCGCATCGGGGCACGCACCCTGGTTGCACTGGGCATCTTCATCATGGCGGGTGGCTCCTTGATGATGAGTCATTACAACCTGTTCATCAGCCCGTGGTGGGCGGTGGTGCCGGGCATGATTCAGGGCGTCGGACTGGGCATGGTATTCGTCCCGCTGGCCACCATCGCCTTCGACACCATTCCCGAGGGCACCTCCGACCAGGGCTCCACGCTGTTCAATCTGGCGCGCACCATCGGCAGTTCCATCGGCATTTCGCTGGTGACCACGGTGCTCTCGCGCAACACCCAGATTCAATGGAACCAGTTGGGTGGACATCTCAATCCCTACAACCCCGCGGTGCACGAATTCCTGGCCAGCAAGGGCATGAACATCGATCATCCGCTGGCGCCCTATGCCCTGGCGGCGGAGCTGGGCAAGCAGTCGACCATGGTCGCTTTCGTCAATGATTTCTGGTTCATCACCGTGGCCATGCTCGCCTTGTGTCCGCTGGTGTTGCTGATGCGTGACAGCGGCAAGGGGCTTGATCTTTCTGCCATGCATTGATGGCCGATAAGTGCAATCACGATAAATCCGGGTGCTCCAATCGATGGGCGCCCTTTTCAGGAGGTTGAAGATATCATGCGCATCCTTTGGGCGATCCTGGGGATTGGGATTCTGGCCGGCACGGCCTTTGGCATGCATTGGTACGGTGATTATCGCGATCATTTCCCCAAA
>JBATEM010000290.1:0-3087 GCA_049664005.1 Candidatus Macondimonas sp. | reverse complement strand
AACAGAGGCTTGGGAAGCTGGTCGGTCAGTGGGCGCATGCGGGTGCCGCGGCCGGCGGCGAGTATCATCAGCTTCATGGGTCGGTACGGGGTCGATGCAGGGCGTCCAACAGCTCGCCCAGCGGCGCCAGCGCCGGCTGGCGACGGATCGCCGCGTTCAGATAGGCCAGAAACCGGGGCGCCTGCTCCAGATAGCGGGGCTTGCCGTCGCGATGACTCAGCCGGGCGAAGATGCCCAGCACCTTCAAGTGGCGCTGCGCGCCCATCCAGTCCAGGTCGCGCAGGAAATCCGCGGCCTGAGCGGGTACCGGGATCCCGGCGCGCCGCGCCTGCTCCCAATAGAAGATCGCCCACTCCTGCGTCTGCGTTTCCGGCCAGCTGATGAAGGCGTCCCGCAACAGGGACGCCACGTCATAGGTCACCGGCCCTTCCAGGGCGTCCTGGAAATCGATCACGCCGGGGTTGGGCGAGCTCACCAGCAGGTTGCGCGCCATGAAATCCCGATGCACGAAGACCCGCGATTGGGACAGGGCGGCATCGATCAGGGCGGATGCAAGCGCGTCCCAGGCGCGCCGCTGATCTGTCGTGAAAGGCTGGCCCAGGTGACGGTCCACATACCAGTCGGGAAACAGGGCCAGTTCGGCGGCGAGGCGGGCGCGATCATAGGGCGGCAGTACATCCGGCCGGCTGCTGTCCTGCCAGCGGATCAGCGCTTCCAGCGCAGAGCGGATCAAGGGTTCGGCAGGCTCGGTTTGCAGCGCGTCGAGATAGGCGCGTTCGCCCAGATCCTCGAGCAGCATCCACCCCCGCGACGCGTCCCAAGCGAGTATGGCCGGCGCGTTCACGCCGGCCGCGCGCAACAATCCGGCCACTTGGGCGAAGGGGGCGCAGCTCGCCGGCTCCGCGCGGGCATCCATGAGCACGCGCGAGTGATCCGCCCAGTGCAGCCGGTGATAGCGGCGCAGGCTGGCGTCGCCGGCGATGGGCTGCCAACGCAGAGGGGGCTCGGCGGTCTGCTGGCAGACCCAGCGCCACAGTTCGGGGTCGCTTGCGCCGGGCAAGGCGGGCATAGGGCATTTCTCCGCAAGGGCTGAGAGTTGTTATGCTGGCGCCGTTTGGCGGGAACCCGCCTGAAATCCGTCACCAGTGCGCCTTGAATTCCGGATGTCGCGGATGGTATCGAAAAAGAACAGCACCCGTCAGTGGCGCTCCGCGCGCGGTCTGGCCGTAATCCTTGGGCTGGGGATGATCTTTCCCCGTATTGAAGCGGAGGAGGCGGGTGCTGTCTGTGGGCCGGTCAATCCGCTGGAGCCGCTGCACGCGCAGTTGCCTGCGGGCAACCCCGGTGATTCGCGGGTCTTCATCGACGCGGATCGCGCCACCGTGCAGTCCCAGGGCGACAGCCTGCTGGAGGGGAATGTCGTCGCGCAGCGTGGCACGACGTATCTGCTGGCGCCACAGCTGCTGTTTGACCGAACGCGGGAAGTGCTGGCCGGTGAATCGGGCCTGACGGTGCTCACCGATGTGCTTGATTTGCAGGCGCGGGTGGGCCGGGTGGCGGCCCAGGGTGATGAAGGTCGTTTCGAGGATGCCAGATTCTATCTGCGCAAGCGGCCCGGCCGGGGTGAGGCCAGCACCATCCGAACTGCCCAGAACGGCCCGTCGCGGCTGCGCGAAGTCCGTTTCACCACCTGTCCCGTCGATCAGGGTGATGGGGATTGGTATCTGCGGGCGCAGGACGTGAAGCTCGACTTCGAGTCCGGGCGGGGCACGGCGCGCAATGCCCAAGTAATTTTCAAGGATGTGCCGCTGATCTATACGCCCTGGCTGGCGTTTCCCATCACCGATGACCGCATGAGCGGATTCCTCGCGCCCCGTCTGGGGACTGCCAATGATCGCGGACTGGATCTGGCAACGCCCTATTACTGGAACATCGCACCCGAGCAGGACGCCACCTTCACGCCGCGCGTGATGAGCAAGCGCGGCTTGCAGATGCAAAGCGAATATCGCTATCTCAGCCCCTATGGCCGGGGAATGCTCTACAACGAATACCTCCCCAACGACCGGATCCTGGGGGAGGATCGAACGCTGTGGTCGTATCGCCACCATGCCCGCCCGGCCCTTGATTGGCAGGCCGATGTCGATTTCACCTCGGTGAGCGACATCGGCTATTTCGAGGATCTGAGCACGACCCTCACCCGCGCCAGCTCGCGTTACCTGCAGCGCCGCGCCGCGTTGGGCTATGGCGGGCCGCAATGGGATCTCATGCTGCGTGCCCAGGAATTCCAGTTGGTCGACCCGCGCCGGCGCGGTAAGCCCGATCCCTTTCAGCGCCTGCCCCAGTTGGTCGCCCGCACCCGCAATCCTCAGCCCATCCTGGGGCCACTGACCTATGACCTGCGGACCGAGGCCGTGCGCTTCGGGCGGGATGGCAATCGTCAGGGCGAGCGCTGGGATACCGAGCTGGGGCTGGGTACACCCTGGGATCGGGGCAGTTATTTCATCAGTCCCCGCCTGGCCTATCGGCAAACCCAATACAGCCTGGCCAAGGAAATCGAGATCGCGGGCGAGAGCAGTCCGACGCGCGGGCTACCGGTGGTGTCGGTGGACAGCGGCTTGCGCTTCGAGCGGGATCTGATCTGGGGCGACAAGGGATGGCTGCAAACCCTGGAGCCGCGGCTGTTCTATCTCTATGTGCCCGAGCGGGAACAGGATGATCTTCCCGTTTTTGATACCCGTTTGCCGGAATTCGATTTTCTGCGTCTGTTTGATACCAATCGCTATGTGGGCGCCGACCGTCAGAGCAGCGCCAATCAGGTCACCACCGCCCTGACTTCGGCGGTGCGCGACGCCGATTCGGGGGCGCCCAAGGTCGAGGGGACGCTGGGGCGGATCACCCGCATGACGCCTTCGGAAACCCTGCTGCCGGATGAAGGAACCGGGGAAGTGGGTGATTCCACTTACCTGGCCGAGGCAGCCGCATATCCCCGCCCGGACACCCGGGCGCGCTTTCAGATAGAATGGGACAGCGAGGATCAGACGGCCGTTCAGCAGCTTGCTGAAGTCCGTTATCAGCCCGAATCCAGAA
>JBATEM010000289.1:0-4101 GCA_049664005.1 Candidatus Macondimonas sp. | reverse complement strand
GTCAAGCCCCGATCTCAGGCAGGGCGTTTTAACCCAGGGATAGGCACAAGGAAAACATGAGGCACAGCCTCGCGACAGCCCACGAGAAGAATCTGTCATGCGCTTCCCCCATTTCAAATCCGCCGGTTCAGACAGCGGTAGAACAAGTCAGGCAGCCGAAAATGCTGACCAGACGGATAGGCGACACATGAGAGGCGAGTCGGTGAATCCAATCCTGCAGACCCTGATCCAGGCCATCCCCTTGCCCATGCTGCTGCTGGACGAGCAAGGCCGTATCCTGGGCATGAATCCGCCTTTCCAGACGTTACTGGCCGGGACAGCTGCACAGACCAATGCGCCGAATCTGGCAGCCCTGTGGCCCGAACTTCTGCCCTTTGCGTTTGATCTGCACCGTCCGGAAAGCGCGCGACTGATTGCTCATGCACAAGCCTATTTCACGCAAAAAGGGATTCCCGACTGGCAGCTTCTCCCTTTGGCCAGCGGGGCTGCGGCGCCCTGTTTTTGCCTGATCGGTCAGCCCCCTATGGAGGATGTTCAGGGACAGACCTCCTCACGGGTGGTCGCACTGCTCGAAACAATGAACCGGGTTCGTGCCGCCATGGTCCGTGGGCGCCCCGAGGATGCATTTTTTCGGGAAGTTTGCCAGGTTCTGTCCCAGCATCCTTGTGTGAGTCTGGCCAGCATCGCGCTACGCCAGGAAGATCATCTGGTGGCTGTTTTTGCCGGCAGCCAAACCAGTCCCTACTTCGTCCCTTCCATCACGCTCGACATGAACAACAACCATCCGGCGATTCGTGCCCTGCAGGATGGGGAAGTCGAGACCCTCACCGCCATCCCGGATAGCGACCCCATCTGGCCGCTGTGGGGAAGTTTCGGCAAGGAGGCCCGTCCCGAATGCGCTGTTTATCTGCCCCTTCATGGGGAACAGGCCCCAATCGGGGTCATGGCCATTTTCGGGGAGTCTCTCTTGCTGCAGGATCCCTATCTTCCAACCCTGATCACCCTGGCCGAAGACTTGGCTTACGCCCTGGAAATCCAGCGCAAGGAGCAGGGTCGTCGCGAGGTTGAAACACGCCTGCGTGCCAGCGAGGCGCATCTGGAAGAAGCCCAGCGCGTGGCGCACCTGGGATCCTGGAGTTTGGATATCGCCCGCGACTGGGTCGAAGGATCGGCGGAAGCGCGCCGGCTGTTCTTTATCCCTGAAGATCAGCTTGAGATTAATCAGGAGGATATCGTCCAACGCATCGCCCCGGATCATCAGGCGCATTACCTGGAAATCACTCAGGAGGCGATTACCACGGGCGAGCCCACCGAGCTGGAGTACCCATTGCTCCTGCCAGACCAGCGTTTGCGCTGGATCCATGCCCGCGTTCAGTCCGAGCGCAATCAGGACGGCCAGCCGATCCGGCTGTTCGGCACAGTGCAGGACATTACCCCGCGCAAGGCCATGGAAGACGCGTTGAGAACCAGCGAGGCGCGCTGGGAATTCGCCCTGGACGGTGCCGGAGAGGGCGTCTGGGACATGGACACCGAGCTCAACACGGTCTTCTATTCCCCTCGCTGGAAACGCATGCTGGGCCATGAACCTGAGGAAGTCCCGAATGACCTCGGAGAATGGGCCAAACGGCTGCATCCGGAGGAAAAGAACCAGGTCATCAAAAAACTGGTGGATTTCATCCTCGATCCGGCCGAGAGCATCTACACCCTAGAATATCGGTTGCAGGCCAAGGCCGGTCATTACATCTGGATTCTGGATCGCGGCAAGGTGGTCAGTCGCAATGCCCAAGGCATTCCGACCCGCATCATCGGCACCCATACCGACATCACTGAGCGCAAACGGGCCGAGGATGCCATCCGGGCCAGCGAAGCCTTGCGACGCGCCATTCTCGACTCGACCCTGGACGCCATTCTGGCCATCGATGCCACCGACCGGATCATCCTGTTCAACCAGGCCGCCGAAAAGCTCTTCGGTTATTCCGCAAACGAGGCCTTGGGTCAACCCGTGACCCTGCTGATCCCCGAGCGCTACCATCCGGGCTTTCACCAATACCGCGACCGCGTCCGCGCAGGGGCAAGCCATGCCATCCAGCGGGTAAAGGGATGCCGGAAGAACGGTGATGAATTCCCGGTAGAACTGACCATGAGTTATACGACCATCGGACAAGACGCACTGTTCACCACGGTCTTGCGCGACATTTCAAGCCAGCTTGAGGCCAGGCGGGAACTGCAACTGGCCGATCAGGTTTTCCAGCATAGCGCCGAAGCCATCTGCATCATCGACGCCCACCGGAAAGTCATTTCTGTTAATTATCGCTTTACCGAGCTGACCGGATGGTCGCGCGAAGCGGTTATCGGTCAATCCACCGAGATCCTGGTGCCCGCCCAGGAACAACCCCGTCATCGCCACGCCTGGCTCGCAGCCAAGGACGCCGGGATCTGGCAGGGCGAACTGCAACTTATCCGACGCGACGGCAGCCCGTTTCCCATCTGGCTCACGATAAATGTGCTGCGCAATGCCGTAGGCACACCGACCCGTTCGATCATCATGTTCTCGGATATCACGGAACGCCGACGCGCCACCGAGCAACTGGAATTCCAGGCTCGCCACGATGCCCTCACCGGCCTGCCAAACCGCTATGGCCTCGACCACCTGTTGCCGGATCTTTTGGCACAACACCAGGAAGCACATCACAGCCTGGCCGTGCTGTTTCTGGATCTGGACAACTTCAAGACCATCAACGATTCACTGGGCCACAATGTGGGTGACCAGCTCCTCCGCGCGGTGGCCGAACGACTCAAAAACAGCCTGGGCGGCCATGCATTGATTACCCGCCCCGGGGGAGATGAATTCATCGTCGTGGCCCCACACCTGACCAACCCGCAGGCAGCGACGGCGGAGGCAAGCAGGATCCTCCAGGCAATGACCCCTGCCTTCGAGATTGGAAATTTCCGTCTGAATATTTCCTTGAGCCTGGGTATCAGCCTCTTTCCTGATGATGGCACGGACTTCGCCGTCCTGTTCAAGAATGCGGAGACTGCCATGTATGCCGCGAAGACTGCAGGACGCTCTGCCATTCGCCACTTCAGCCCCCAGATGGCGCACCGCGTGGAACACCGCATGGCGCTGGAGACGCGGCTGCGTCAGGCGCTGGATCAGGGCGAGTTCGTGCTGCATTACCAGCCCCAGATCGACACCGATTCCGGCGCACTGAACGGACTGGAAGCCCTGTTGCGTTGGTTTCCCAAGGAAGGAGATGGACTGGGACCAGCCGAATTCATCCCCATCGCCGAAGAATCGGGCCTCATCATCCCCATCGGCCAGTGGGTCCTGGAAGAACTGTGCCGACAGTTGATCCAGTGGCGGCGAATGGGCCTCTCGGTCGTGCCGATGGCATTCAATCTGTCGCCACTGCAATTTCGCCAAGCGGACCTGCGGCAGGTCATCCTCTCCACCCTCGCGCGTGCTGGACTCACGGGTCAGGAAGTCGAGCTGGAACTGACCGAAGGCATGTTGATTGATGCCTCCACGGACACCCACGCCACCCTGACCGCATTCAAGGATGCCGGCATTGCCATTGCCATCGATGATTTCGGAACCGGCTACTCGGCGCTGAGTTACCTGAAAAAATTCCCCATCGACAAGCTCAAGATCGACCGCAGCTTCATCCAGGAAATCGCCCACCAGCCGGTGGATGCAGCCATTGCCGCCACCATCATCAATCTCGCCCACAGCCTGAACATGCGTGTGGTGGCCGAGGGGGTGGAAACCCAGGAACAACATTATTTGTTGTCGAACTGGGGTTGTGATGGCGTGCAGGGCTATCACTTCTCTCGCCCCCTGCCCGCCGAGGAGATTCTGGAGCGCTACCTGCAGCCGGCCCACCAGGCAATCCAGAAAGTCGTCAACTAGCCCTTTCCAGCTGAAAGGCAGTTAACGTTCCATCCGCGCCGCCTGCAGTGATTGCAGCCCGCTTCAGCCAAAGCGCGCGGCCAGCCATTCCGACCACAGCGTGGCGGCGGCTCGCTCCATGGCAGGCGCCTGTTGCTGGCTCTCGGCTCGCAACGCGGCGATGTCCACTCCTGCCTGCCCCAGCTCACAGG
>JBATEM010000288.1:0-1978 GCA_049664005.1 Candidatus Macondimonas sp. | reverse complement strand
AGGGGCGGGAAGGTTCAGGTTCATCGGCATGATGCTCACGGGCGGGTGCTCCTTGCGGGGACTACGCATCTGGAATGGGAATTCATGTACAACATCTTGTGATGCGCAGGGGAAAGCCTAGGCGCCCGCAAGGCCGCTGTCAAACGCTTGTTGCAGCTTCTTTTAAAACAACGACTTCCTTTTAATTAATTTAAATACAATGACTTGCGCTGTATGGACGGCTTCGGTATGCTGCGCTAAAGCGATGACCTAACGGCGTGCAGCGGCACAATATCTTGTGTTTTTCCCCATCCTCGCCCGGATTGCCCGAAGGGGGACCGCTTGGGCTATAGTCGCAGCCGTTGCGGAACGAAATGCGAAGGGCTCTGTCCCATGCCCATCCCCTGATGGGCGCCCGAAACTGCGTCGGTGCCCATGGGTTCCCGGATTGATAAAGAGGTGTTGGCATGAAGGTGGTTTCCAGGGAAATGGGCGGTGTTCGGCACCAGAAAGTGTTGTCGAGCCTGGTGTTGACGGTGGGTTTGCTGTGTGCGGCGCCGTTCCCGGCCCCAGCCGCCGTGCCATGGCAGGTACTGAACAGTCAGGGCGTGCCTTCACTCGCGCCCTTGCTGGAGAAGATCAGCCCGGCGGTGGTCAACATCGCCACGCGGGGAACCACCGAGGTGCGCAATCCCTTGATGGATCACCCGATGTTCGAGGATCCTAACTTCCGGCGCTTCTTCGGCATGCCCGACGGACCGCAAACCCAGGAAACCCAGAGCCTGGGCTCAGGGGTGATCGTCGATGCGCGCAAAGGCTATATCCTCACCAACGCGCATGTGATCAAGGGCGCGGACGAAATCAAGGTCAACCTCAATGATGAGCGCGAATTCACCGCCAAGGTGATCGGCGCCGACGAGGAGACCGATGTCGCCCTGATCCAGATCGAGGCCCCGAATCTGACCGAATTGTCCCTGGCGGACTCCGACAAGGCCCGCCCAGGGGATTTCGTGGTGGCCATTGGCAATCCCTTTGGCCTGCGCCATACCGTCACCTCCGGCATCGTCAGCGCCACCGGTCGTTCGGGCATCGGCGATCCGGACAGCTTCCAGGACTACATCCAGACCGACGCATCCATCAATCCCGGCAATTCGGGGGGCGCTTTGGTCAATTTCCAGGGTGAACTGATCGGGCTCAATTCAGCCATTCTTTCCCGCAGCGGCGGCAATATCGGCATTGGTTTTGCCGTGCCGGCCAATATCGCTCGCCAAGTCATGCAACAACTCATCCAATACGGCGAGGTCAAGCGCGGCCGGCTGGGAGTCGTGGTGCAGAACATCACCCCCGATCTGGCCAAGGCCTTTGGCTTGAGCAGCAATGCGGGCGTGCTGGTGGCCCAGGTGCAGCCCGGCTCGGCCGCGGACAAGGCGGGAATCAAGGCCGAGGATGTCATCCTGACCATCAATGGTCGTGGCGTGCAGAGCTATCGTGACCTGCGCAACACCATCGGCCTGCTGCGGGTGGGCGACAAGCTGACGCTGGAAATCCAGCGCAATGGCAAGCGCCAGGTCATCAATACCTCAGTGGGTGAGGCGGCGGAACTCAAGGAAGCCGCCAATGCCACGGCCACAGTCGCCAACGCCAAGCTGGAGGGTGCGCAATTCGGCCCTGCCGAGGATGGCAACGGCGTGGAAGTGAGCGAGGTGAAGCCGCAATCGCCCGCCGCGCGCAATGGTTTGCGTCCTGGGGATGTGATCACCGCGATCAATCGCCGGCCCGTGCGCAGCGTGGCAGAATTCCAGCGCGCCGTGAAGGGCCAGGACACCTTGTTGGTGACGCTCAATCGGGGTCCGGGCACCTTGTTCCTGGTCATCAAGTAAACCCGTATGGGGTTTCAGGCGGCGGCCCGCGCGTCCAGGGCTGGGCATGCGGCCGCTGGATACCCGGCGAGCCGATGCGCTTGCGGCTTGAGGTCAGGACCTCCCCGCTTTCAGCCCCA
>JBATEM010000287.1:0-1888 GCA_049664005.1 Candidatus Macondimonas sp. | reverse complement strand
TCCCTTGCCACCCGCCTGCCCGGTGCCCTGGCGGGGTTGCCCCCGGCCGAGCGGGGTCTGATGCAGCAACTCTGTTATGGCAGCCTGCGCTTCGGCTTGCGTTATCGCGCGGTGCTGGCGCGGTTGTTGTCCCGCCCCCTCAAGGCGCGCGATGCCGACCTTGAGGCCCTGTTGTGGGTGGGGCTGTACCAGATTGATGCCCTGAATTTGCCGTCCCATGCGGCGGTGCATGAAACCGTGGCAGCCTGCCCGATGATCGGCAAGGACTGGGCGCGTGGCCTGGTGAATGGGGTGTTGAGGGGCGTATTGCGGCAGCCGGACGTGCTGGACGCGCAGCGGATGACCGATCCGGTGGCCCGCCATGCCCATCCAGCCTGGTTCATCGATCTGGTCCGGCGCGACTGGCCTGAGCATTGGGAAACCATTCTGGCGGCCAATAACCGCCAGGCCCCCATGACCTTGCGCGTCAATCGACGTCATATGGACCGCGCTGCGTATGCTGAACTTTTGGAAGCGCAAGGCATGTCCAGCCGACCAGCGCCCCATACGGACCTGGGCTTGATCCTTGAACGCCCCGCGGCGGTGGATCAATTGCCTGGCTTCGCGGCGGGATGGGCAAGCGTGCAGGACAGTGCCGCGCAGTTGGCCGCACCCCTGCTGGATGCCGCGCCGGGGATGCGGGTGCTGGACGCCTGCGCCGCACCGGGAGGAAAGACGGCGCATCTGCTGGAGCGCACCGACGACCTCGACCTGCTGGCGCTGGATGTGGATCCGGACCGGCTCCGGCGTGTGACGGAGACCCTGGAACGGCTGGGTCTCACGGCGCGAACCGGCTGCGCCGATCTGGCGCGACCGCAGGACTGGCATGATGGTCGGCCCTTCGACCGTATCCTGCTGGATGCGCCCTGTTCAGCGACTGGGGTGATTCGCCGTCATCCGGACATCAAGCTGTTGCGCCGCCCGGACGATATCCCCGCCTTGGCCGCGCGTCAGCGCGAACTGCTGGAGGCCGCTTGGGGTCTGCTGGCGCCCGGTGGTGTGCTGCTCTATGCCACCTGTTCGATCCTGCGTGCCGAAAATCAGGACGTGATCGACACTTTCCTGGCTGATCATCGCGAGGCTGTGGCCGAGCACCTGGATGTGCCTTGGGGACAACTCGCCGGGGCCGGGCGGCAAATTCTGCCGGGAGCGGACGATGCCGATGGGTTTTTCTTTGCCCGCTTGCGCCGCCCTCCGGAACCTTGAGCGGGCCAGTGGATGAGCGCGGACAGGACGTTTGACAAGTGCCCCGCGGCCAACTAAACCCAATGAACGAACGGTCAGTCCGTGCGTTGGTGTGGTCTGGAGATGGGGATGAAATCCATGAACATGGTTTCGGCGTGCTGGAAATACGGCAAATACTTCGTGGCGGCCTGGGCCATGCTTTTGGCTTGGCCCTTGATGTTGATGGGGGGCGAGGCGATCTTTGCGTATGCATTGGCGCTGGGCGTCATTGCCTTGGCCGGCGACCTGTTGCTGGGCGAGGATTTCACGGAATATGCGGGGAGCTATCGCTATCCCGGCCTGTTTTTCTGGCTGGAAACCGCGAGCCAGGCCATCATGATCGGGACCACGCTGCTCTTCCTGTGGTCACTGGCTTACCCACAGGTCGATTTTCTGGGCATCGGCGCTGCGCTTTCACATCTGACGGGCGTGGATCTGGCCGCCCGCCACGCCGAAAACGACTGGCGCTATTACCTGGCCAGCTTTGCGATCACGGCAGCTGGCGGCGCCCTGGTCAATGTCGCCATCGCCCATAACATGATCCATCGCACCTATGACATAAAATCCGTCTGGGTGGGCCGCATTGGTGAGGCTTTCGGTCTGTTCACCTACTTCTCCATCCGCC
>JBATEM010000286.1:0-10605 GCA_049664005.1 Candidatus Macondimonas sp. | reverse complement strand
CTGTCGGCGCGCCTGATCCAGGCCGGCGATGCGGACATCATGATCGCCGGGGGGACTGAGATGTCCACTACCCCGATTTCCCTGGGCGGTTTTTGCGCTGCGCGCGCCCTGTCCGCGCGTAATGATGAACCGACCCGTGCCAGCCGGCCCTTTGATCAGGATCGGGATGGCTTTGTCATGGGTGATGGGGCAGGCATTCTGGTGCTGGAGTCTCTGGAGAGCGCACAGGCCCGCGGCGTGCCGATCTATGCCGAGTTGGTGGGCTTTGGCATGAGCGCCGATGCCCATCACATTACCCAGCCCAGCGAAGGTGGGGAGGGGGCTGCCCGGTGCATGGTCAATGCCTTGCGCGATGCGGGTCTCGCGCCCGCGCAAATCGACTATATCAATGCACACGGCACTTCCACGCCGGCCGGCGATGTGGCGGAAACCCAGGCCATCAAGCGTGCCTTTGCGGAGCATGCCCAGCGCCTGGCCGTCAGCTCGACCAAGTCGATGACGGGGCACATGCTGGGGGCAGCCGGGGCGGTGGAGGCGGCTTTCTCCATTCTGGCCCTGCGCGACCAGATCCTGCCGCCCACCATCAATCTGGACCAGCCGGGCGCCGAGTGCGATTTGGACTATGTCCCCCATCAGGCCCGTCCGGCCCGGTTGGAGCATGTGTTGTCCAATTCCTTTGGTTTTGGTGGCACCAATGGTTCGCTGATTTTCCGCCGGGTCGGCTGATCCGGGATTGTCGTCCACGGTGTCTGGCGTCCTGTCCGTCCACCGTCGCCGGCTCCCGGCCCGACCCGACTTGTTGGCGCTGCAGGCCCGCTTCCCGCAGCGCTATCCGGTGCTGCTGGAAAGCGCCGCATCCCATCCGCTGACCGGCCGCTACGACTTGCTGCCCGCCTTCCCCGAGACGGTTATCGAAGCCCGGGGGCGGGGGGATGGTTTTCTCGCCGAACTCGATGCCGCTTGCCGCATCGAACCCGACTTGTTCAATGTGGACGAGCTGCCTTTCCTCGGCGGTTGGGTGGTCTATCTGGGCTATGAGCTGGCGGGTGCCATCGAGCCGTGTTTGCACTTGCCCATGCCCACTGCCGGCAGCTTGCCGACCGCCCTGGCGCTGCGGTGTCCCGCGGCCCTGATTCATGACCATCTGCGCGGGGAAAGCTGGGCGGTGGCCGAGCGGGCGGGCGATGTGGATCGATTGCTCGCGGATCTGGCGCGGGTGCCTGCGCTGGCGCCGCCCAGGCTGCCCGTCTGCGTCGTGACGGAGGAGGATCCAGCGCGCTATCTGGCGGCCATCGATCGGGCGCAACACTATATCCGGGATGGGGATATCTTCCAGGCCAATCTGTCGCGCCGCTGGCAGGGGGAATTTGCCGGTCCGGTGGCGCCCGAAACGCTCCATGCCCGTTTGCGCCAAAACAATCCGGCCCCGTATGCGGCCCTCATGCGCTGGGGCGAGGCTGCCGTGTTGTCCACCTCGCCGGAGCGGCTGCTGTGTCGCGATGGCGATCGGATCCAGACCCGCCCCATTGCCGGCACCCGTCCACGGGATCCCGATCCAGCGCGGGATCACGCGCTGGCTCAGGAATTGCTTGCCCATCCCAAGGAGCGCGCGGAGCATGTGATGCTGGTGGATCTGGAGCGCAATGACCTGGGCCGCATCTGCCGGCCCGGCAGCGTGCAGGTGGTGGAACGGCTGCAGGTGGAGACCTATGCCCACGTGCACCATATCGTCTCGGCCGTTGCAGGCCGACTGCGGTTTGATGTGGGCGCGGCGGAGATCTTGAGCGCCCTGTTTCCCGGCGGCACCATCACCGGCTGCCCCAAGGTACGCTGCATGCAGATCATTGCTGAACTGGAAGGCGAAGCCCGGGGACCCTACACCGGCTCGATGGGATACATCAGCTGCCACGGCCGTATGGATTTCAACATCCTGATCCGCACCGCGCTGCTCAAGGAGCGGGCAGTTCTGTTCCGCGCCGGTGGCGGCATTGTGGCCGATTCCGATCCAGTGCGGGAACTGGCCGAAACGCGTGCCAAGGCCAAGGGACTGCTACGCGCCTTGGCGGGCGAGCGCGCGTGCTGACCTGGGTGGATGGCCATCCGCAGGCGGCCGTGCCGGTGGTCGATCGCGGCCTGCAGTATGGCGATGGGCTGTTTGAAACCGTGCTGATCGATCGGGGTGAAGCGCTCGCCTGGGACCAGCATCTGGCCCGTCTGCGTCGGGGGTGTCGGGCCTTGCGCCTGCCGGAGCCGCCCATCGCCGCGCTGGAAGCGGATCGGGATGGTCTGTGCGCGCGGGGTCCAGCCCAGGCGGTCTTGAAAATCATCCTGACAGCGGGCGGAGTGGGGCGGGGCTATGCCCGACCCCAGCCCCCAACGTGGCGCCGTATCCTCTCCCTGGCGCCAGCGCCTGAATGGCCGTTGGCCGAGTATCGGGACGGCATCCGGGTGCGCTGGTGTCGGCAACTCTGGTTTCCCGACCCGACTCTGACCGGCATCAAGCACTTGAATCGGCTGACGCAGGTGCGGGCGCGGGCGGAGTGGGATGATCCACAGATTGCCGAGGGCCTGATCCGCGACGCGGACGGAAGGGTGGTCGGGGGAACCATGAGCAATTTATTCGTGGTGCGTGACGGCGCCTTGTTGACGCCTGGGTTGTGGCATTGCGGCGTGGCCGGGACGATGCGTGCGCGGGTGATGAGGACTGCCGCGGTCCAGGGCCTGCCAGTACGGGAAACGGCGCTGTCCGTCACGGATTGCCTCCAGGCCGATGAATTGTTCGTGTGCAATGCGGTGCGCGGGATCCGGCCGATCCGGCAACTGGGCGCGCGATCCTTTGCGGCGGGGCCGGTGACGCGGGCACTGCAGCGCGAGATCGGCCCGCCCTGGCCCGCTCCGGGGCATGGAGCGGGGTGGTGAAGGGGTACAAGGCTTGCGCCCGCATGCTCACCCTGCTGGTCACTCTGTGGACGCCGATTAGCCTGTTGGCGGTGGGCGGGGGATGGGGCCTGTTCAACCACTATCGCCATACGCCTTTATCCGGTGTGGAGATACCCCGGGTCATCGAGATCGTTCCCGGAGAGGGCTTTTACACCATCACCCAAAAATTTCAGGCGCAAGGGATCATCCGTTCGCGATGGCCGTTCATGGCCTTGGCCGCGCTGCAGGGGCGCACCACGCGCATCCGGGCGGGGGAGTATCGCCTGTCGCCGGGCATCACGCCGCAGGGCTTGCTGGATCAACTGGTGAAGGGTGAAATTCTGTTGCACCGTCTCACGCTGGTGGAAGGCTGGACGTTTCGTCAGGTGCGCGAGGCCGTCGCCGGCCATCCTGCAATCCTTCAGACCTTGACCGACCTGACCGATGATGGCGTGATGGGGGTGCTTGGCGCCTCCGGCCTTTCCCCGGAAGGACGGTTTTTCCCGGACACTTACCTGTTCCCCCGTGGGACATCCGATCTCAAGCTGTTGCAGCAGGCCCATCATCACCTTCAAGCGGAGCTGGAGGCGGCATGGGCAGCGCGCCAGCCCGACTTGCCGTTCAAGTCCCCGGAGGAACTGCTGACGCTGGCGTCCCTGGTGGAAAAGGAAACCGCCGTGGGGTCCGAGCGACCTCAAATCGCCGGGGTATTCGTGCGGCGACTGCGTCTGGGCATGCCTTTGCAGACCGATCCCACCGTGATTTTTGGCTTGGGCACGGATTTCGACGGCAACCTCAGGCGCCAGGATTTGCACATGGCGCATCCCTACAATACTTACCGCATTGCCGGGCTTCCCCCGGGCCCCATCGCCTTGGTGGGGCGTGCCGCTTTGGCGGCGGCCGCCCATCCGGCGCCGGGGGACACGCTCTATTTCGTTTCCCGGGGCGACGGATCCCATGTGTTTTCCAGTACCCTGGATGCCCACAATCGGGCCGTGGATTGTTACCAACGCAAGCAATGCCTGGGAGCGACACCCTGATGTCCCATGACCGGGGCCGTTTCATCACCCTGGAGGGTGCCGAAGGCGTGGGCAAGAGCACCCACCTGCCTTTTGTCACGGACTTTTTGCGCGCGCGCGGGCTGGAAGTGGTCCAGACCCGGGAACCGGGTGGAACGCCGCTGGCTGAAGGCATCCGCGGGTTGTTTCTCGCCGCCCACGAGATGCCCCCGGAAAGTGAACTGCTGCTGTTGTTCGCAGCCCGCGCCAGTCATCTGCGCGAGGTCATCCTGCCGGCCTTGCAGCGCGGCGCCTGGGTGGTGTGCGATCGCTTCACCGATGCCACCTATGCCTACCAGGGCGGCGGACGTGGCATCGATCCGGTCTGGATCGCCGAGCTGGAAGCGCGGGTGCAGGGTGAACTGCGTCCGGATTGGGTGCTGGTGCTGGACGCCCCTGTTGCCGTGGGCCGCGCGCGGGCGGCGGCGCGACATGGCGCGGTGGACCGTATCGAAGGGGAGGGTGACGCCTTTTTTGAACGGGTGCGGCAGGTTTATCGGATGCGTGCCCAACAACCGGGCTACCGGCTGCTGGACGCCAGCGGTTCCATTGACACCGTTCAGCTTCAACTGCGCCAGATTCTGGAGGACCTCTTGAGTCATGAGCGAAGCTGAAGCCGGCTTGAATGCCCTGGCGTCGTCGGCGCCCTTTCCCTGGCAGGAAGCGCTTTGGGAACGGCTCGTCAGCGCCCATCGAGAGGACCGGCTGGCCCATGCCTACCTGCTGGCCGGGCCGCCTGGCGTGGGTAAACGCGCGTTCGCGCAGCGCTTCGCCGCCAGTCTGCTGTGTCTTGAGCCCGATGCACGCGGTCGCCCATGTGGGGATTGCGGGGGTTGCCTGCTGATGCAGGCGGGCTCCCATCCCGATTTTAGTGTGCTCGCCCCGGAGAACGGCAAGACCCAGATTCCCATCGATGCCGTGCGGGAGCTGAGCGCTTCCCTTGCCCTGGCAGCGCATCAGGGCCGTTATCGAGTGGCGCTGATCCTTCCGGCGGAGGCGATGACGCCGCAATCGGCCAACAGCCTGCTCAAGACCCTGGAGGAACCCGGAGCGGGCGTGATCTTGATGTTGGTCAGCGATCGGCCACTGGCCGTGCTGCCCACCTTGCGCAGTCGCTGCCAGCGGGTGGATTGCCCCATTCCGCCCGAGAGCGAGGTGCGCGCCTGGCTGGGCGCGGATCGGCAAGACAGCGCCCTGCTGGCGCGGGTACTGGCGCTCTCCGGTGGCGCACCCCTGCAAGCCCAGTCCTTGCTGAATGCGGAAACCGCCGCGCGGCTTGATCGCTTGGGGCGGGAAGGCGCCCAGCTGCTGACGGGTGGCGCCGATCCCCTGGTCATCGCTGCCCGCTGGTCGATGGAGGAACCGCTTGATTTGATCGGTCTTTGGTTGGTGCGCCTGAGCGAACAGGTCGCCCGCCTGCGCGTTCTCGGCCATCTTCCCGAGTCGTCACTGCTCGCCCTGCCCACTTCACAGATCCAGAAAACCCTGGCCCGTGCCGATACCCGGGATGTACTGATGTACCACAGCTTCGCGCGGCAGGCTCGCCTCTGGCTCTTGCAGGGAACGGCCAACCGCCAGGGTCTACTGGAAAGCTTGTTGGTTCCCTGGTCGGTGGGCTTGCGAGGCTTCAGCATCCGCAATCCCTTGCAGCAGGAGCCATGAGGGGAGTGAGCAAATGTCTGAAGCGCAATCATCCCCGGGGGGGATTCTCAATATCGCCATCAAGGACAAACCGGCGTTGTACGAGGCGTATATGCCCTTTGTGCGCAATGGGGGCTTGTTTTATCCCACCATCAAGCCCTACCGCATGGGCGATGAGGTTCTGTTGCTGTTGACGCTGATGGAAGAAAGCGAGCGCATCGCTGTGGCGGCGCGCGTGGTGTGGATCACGCCGGCAGGGGCGCAAAACCGCCGGCGGGCCGGAATTGGCGTGCAATTCAGCGCCAAGGATGGGGGCGCGACCCAGAAGCGCATCGAGGTTTATCTCGCCGGTGCGATCGACAGCGATCGCCCCACGCTAACGCTTTGAACCCGGTCCGAGCCGGATGACCGGGGAAATTCAATCCATCGAACCGCCGGCTACGTGACCGTTCGTCCGGTTGTGGGGACGGAGGGTTAAAAAAGCGCATCACGGGTACAAATATGGCAAGCAAATCTAACAGTAACCGCGCCCAAAGGCCATCCGACAGCATCCATGGGAAACGCTGAAAAATGCCATTCTTGGAATTTCAGCTCGCCTCGATCAGGGCTGAGGTGTTCTGGACAAGCGGCAGTGTATTGCCCGCCGCCTGCGCACGGCGACGGCCTTCCTGCAGATCGCGCCCCAGCCGATAGGTGTACTCCTGGCAATTGATCTGAATGGTGTGGCGCGGGCTGGCGACGAAGCGCCGCTTCATGCGCGCATGTTCAGCCTGCATGCGGCGGGCCATTTCCTCCGGTGCGGGCGGATGGTACTGGCCGGTCAGGTAAGCGGCCATCCAGCGCGATTGCTCGTCGGCGATGGGCATCATGGCGCAGAAGGGCTGCACCAGGCCGAGGAACAATAGATCCGGGTAGCGCGGATCCAGCATGCGCTGGTAGAGCGCGATGTCGTTGTCAGGGGCGCTGATCAGGCGCTCATCGAGGAAGGGAAAGCGGATCTGGTAGCCGGTGGCGTAGATGATCGCGTCCACGACTTCCACCGAGCCATCGGCGAAGCGCACCTGATCGCCTTGCAGTTCGGCGATGGTCGGTTTGGGGATAACGTCCCCGCTGCCCATGCGGATATGAATTTCGCTGGAGATGGTGGGGTGTTGCTGACCGAACCAGCCTTTCGGGCGGGGGAGTCCATAACGCTGGGGATTGCCCGCCAACAGGTTCAGTCCCAAGGTCGCCAGCGGGTAGAGCAGCTTGTCGAATACCGCATCGGGCAAGGACCACGCCAGCCGCTCCACCCAGCCCGGCGGATCGCTGGGATGGCGCAGCAGCGAGTCGTAGACGATCTTCCCAAAAAAGTACTTCGGCAGGATGTAGGTGCCGGTGCGCACCGACAGGAAGACTTTTTCGGCATTTTCCTTGTGGCCCAGTTCCGAGGCAATGTCCATGGCCGAATTGCCCATGCCCAGCACCACCACCCGTTTGCCGCGCAGGTCGTGGGGTTCGCCCGGATCGACGTAATCATGGGCATGCATCTGGATGCCCTCGAAATGTCCCGGCAGCGGTGGATTGGGCCAGCGGGGATCCCAGTGATGGCCGTTGGCCACCACCAGGGCGTCAAAATGTTCCGTGCTGCCATCGCTGAGACTGACCTGCCAGCCCCCCGCCGCGAGCCGTTCGCAATGGGTGACCGCGACACCCAAACGAATCGCATCGCGCAGGCCGAAGTGATCCACGAAAGACTCGAAATAGGCCGCAATTTCGACATGACCTGGGAAATCCGGGTAGTCGGCCGGCATGGGAAAATCCCGGAATGCCATCTGCGCCGGGGAGGTGTTGATGTGCAGCGAGCGATAGGCGGAGGATTTGCCGTTGTAGGCGATGTTGTTCTTGAACGCCCACATGCCGCCGATGCGGTCAGCCGCTTCATAACAGACATGGGGTAGCCCATGGGCCTTGAAGTTGCGGCAAGCGGCAATCCCGCTTGATCCGGCGCCGATGATGCAGATGCGCGGCAATGCCTGATTCATGGATGTGCCTCCTTGGCGATCCGAGGGCCGGTGTCCTGTTGGCCCGACGCCACTATTTCAAGTCGGCACGGGCGCCGTCAATGGGAAATTGCAGAGGAATTGATCCGGAGCGGTTATTCTGGCGGCGGATTGCGCGCCGACTTGACCCGCTGAGGGGGAAGGCGGTGAAGCAGCGGCATGCAATGGCGGGAATGGACGGGGATGCAGATCATGGAAAGCGGGATGGTGGTGGGGATGGTTCTCGCCGTGGGGGTGGTGGCCATCCTGGCTTTGACCTTGGTTCATCTGCGTGGACGCCTGCAGGCCGAGCTCAAGCTGCGTCAGCGCCAGGAAAATGATATTCGCGATCTGCTGGCACGTCTCACCCAAAACGAAGCCGCTTTGCGCAATGAGACAGCGCGGCGCGCGGCGGCCGAGGCGCGCATCGCCGAGCTGCCGGAATTGTTGAAAGAGCGGACGCAACTGCAGCAGACGCTGAGCAACCTGCAGGCGCGGCAATCCGAGTTGCAGGAGCGCCTGACCCAGGAGCGCCAGGGCGCCGCCGAGAAACTGGCGCTGCTCGATCAGGCTCAGATCAAGTTGGCCGATGCCTTCAAGGCGCTGTCGGTCGATGCCCTGCAACACAACAACCGCAGTTTCCTGGAGCTGGCGCGGGAAAATCTGGGCCGTTTCCAGCAGAGCGCCCAGGGCGATCTGGAGGCGCGGCAAAAAGCGATGGGGGATCTGGTCAAGCCCATCGCGGAATCACTGGCGAAGGTGGATCTGCGCATCGGCGAGGTGGAAAAGTCCCGCATCGATGCCTACAGCGCGCTGGACCAGCAGCTCAAATCCCTGCTCCAGCACCACCTGCCGCAACTGCATCGGGAAACGGCCAGCCTGGTGCAGGCCCTGCGGCAGCCTGCGGTGCGCGGCCGTTGGGGGGAAATCCAGCTCAAGCGGGTGGTCGAATTGGCCGGCATGCTGGAACACTGCGATTTCACCGAACAGGCCAGCATGGAGGGCGAGGGCGGCCGACTGCGTCCGGATCTGGTGGTCCGGCTGCCGGGCGGCAAACGCATCGCCATCGACGCCAAAACCCCGCTGGATGCCTATTTCAGCGCCGCCGAACTGGAATCCCAGGGTCAAACCGCCGCCGCCGAACTGAAACTGCTCGACCATGCCCGCCAGTTGCGTGATCACATGCGCAAGCTGGCGGAAAAATCCTATTGGGAGTATCTGGCCCGGGAATTTGGTTCCAGCCCGGAATTCGTCGTGCTGTTCGTTCCGGGGGAGGCGTTCTACAGCGCGGCGCTCAAGGCCGATCCGACCTTGATCGAGCGCGGCGTGGAACAGCGGGTCATCCTGGCCACGCCGACGACCTTGATTGCCCTGCTCAAGGCGGTCGCCTATGGTTGGCGACAGGAAGCCCTGGCGGAAAACGCCCAGGCCATCAGCGATCTGGGCAAGGAGTTGTACAAGCGCATCAGCACCCTGGCGGAACACTGGGCGCGGGTGGGCAAGAGCCTGGGGCAGGCGACGGAGTCTTATAACAAGGCCACTTCGGCGCTGGAAAGCCGGGTGCTGGTGTCGGCCCGCCGCTTCCGTGACCTGCAGGCGACCGTGGATGGCGGCGAGATGCTTGCCCTCGATCCCATCGACCATGTCCCGCGCGCCTTGCAGTCGCCGGAACTGCAGGGCATCGAGGCTGAAACAGTTGTGCCGCTGCAGGGCGATGGCTAAAAAAGAGGCCCCTTGCGGGGCCTCAGGAAGCTTTATTTGAACGGATTGTTTGGATTAAGGGGCGTTTCAGACGCTATAGAGCGTCACCACACAGGCGCCACCCAAGCCCAAGTTGTGCTGCAGGCCGACCTTGGCGCCTTCCACCTGGCGCTTGTCCGCCTGGCCACGCAACTGCCAGCACATCTCGGCGCACTGGGCGAGGCCCGTCGCGCCCAAGGGGTGGCCCTTGGAGAGCAGACCGCCCGAGGGATTGACCACCCACTTGCCGCCATAGGTGACGTCACCTTCATTGATCAACTGCTCGGCGCCGCCTTCCTCGCACAGGCCCAGGGCCTCGTAGGTGATCAGCTCATTGGCGGTGAAGCAGTCATGCAATTCGATGACATCCACATCCTGCGGTCCCAGGCCGGACTGCTCGTAGACATTCTGGGCGGCCTTCTTGGACATGTCATAGCCCACCACCTTGATCATGGAGTTTTCGTTGAACGAGGACTCCATGTCGGTGACCATGGACTGACCGACGATGTAGATCGGCTGGTTCTTGGCGTGCTTCTTGGCGAATTCCTCGGAGCACACGATGGCTGCGCCGGCGCCGCAGGTGGGCGGGCAGCACTGCAAGCGGGTGATGGGGCCGTAGTAATGGGGCGATGCCATGACCTCTTCCACCGTCAGCGGGTCGTGGAAGATGGAGCGGGGGTTGTTCAGCGCATGGGCGCGATTCTTCACGGCGATCTTGGCGAAGGCCTCGTTCGAGGTGCCATATTTTTCCTGGTGCTCGCGCGCGGCGCCGCCGAAAAGCTGCGCGGTGGGCGGGGCATTGGTGAATTTCTGGGCCTTGAACATCACGCCCATGTGCTTGTCCATGGGGTTCTGCCGATCGGTGTACTTGGCGCCCAAGGCGCCCTTTTCCATCTTCTCGAAGCCCATGGCCATGACGCACTCGGCGATGCCGCCTTCCACCAGCTGCTTGGCCAGCATCAGCGCGGTGGAGCCCGTCGAGCAGTTGTTGTTGACGTTGTAGATCGGGATGCCGGTCAGGCCGAGCTCATACATGGCGCGCTCGCCCGAGGTGCTTTCCCCGTAGACGTAGCCGACCACGGCCTGTTCGACCAGATCATAGGGGATGCCGGCGTCTTCCAGCGCCTGCTGGCCGGCCGCCTTGGCCATCATGTGATAGTCGGGGCTGCTGCCCGGTTTGGCAAACTGGGTCATGCCGTTGCCGATTACGCAAACCTTGCGTCCCA
>JBATEM010000285.1:0-6899 GCA_049664005.1 Candidatus Macondimonas sp. | reverse complement strand
GTCGAGGCGCTGGAGGACTTCGAGCGCGAGGGCTGGGTGCTGGCCTTCGGCGAGCGCTGGAAGGCAAGGAGCGAGGCGCCACTGGCGCGCGGCGCGCGGGCGCGCATCGTGGCGGTGGAGGGACTGACCCTGGTAGTACAACCGGAAGACAAAGGAGAACGATCATGATCTGGGATTTCGGCTGGGGCGGCGCGCTGCTGCTGCTCATCGCGCTCGCAGCAGCCAGCATCCGCATCCTGCGCGAGTACGAGCGCGGCGTGGTCTTCCTGCTCGGGCGCTTCTGGAAAGTGAAGGGGCCGGGCATCGTCATCGTCGTGCCGGGCATCCAGCAGATGGTGCGGGTGGACCTGCGTCTGGTGGTGATGGACGTGCCGAGCCAGGACGTCATCTCACGCGACAACGTCTCGGTGAAGGTGAACGCGGTCGTCTACTTCCGCGTCGTCGCCCCGGAGAAGGCCATCATCCATGTCGAGAACTTCCTCGAGGCCACTTCGCAACTGGCGCAGACGACGCTGCGCTCGGTGCTCGGCAAGCACGAACTGGACGACATGCTGGCGGAGCGCGAGCGGCTCAACGTCGACATCCAGCAGATCCTCGACGCGCAGACCGATTCCTGGGGCATCAAGGTCGCCAACGTCGAGATCAAGCATGTGGACATCGACGAGACCATGGTGCGTGCCATTGCCCGCCAGGCCGAGGCCGAACGCGAGCGACGCGCCAAAGTGATCCATGCTGAGGGAGAGATGCAGGCCTCCGAAAAACTGCTGGAAGCTGCCAAGGTGCTGGCACAGGCACCCCAGGCAATGCATCTGCGCTACCTGCAGACCTTGGTGAACATCGCCGGCGACAAGACCTCGACCATCGTCTTCCCGATGCCGCTCGATATCATGGAAGCACTGAAGAAATTGACGCCCGACAAGCCCTGACGGCCGCCTGTTCGTGCAGGGACAGCATGATGGCGGCCCGGATCGAGAGAATCCGTGAGCGGAGCATGTGAAAGTTTTCAATCTACGGAACTTCCGGGCCGATATTCACCGGCACATTGCAGAAGTTGAACCAGGCAAGCGCGCTGGTGAGGGCACGTGCGGTTCGCGCCATTGCCACCAATGGGGATGGGTTGGGCATTTCGCCGGCGAGCAACCATCACCGGGAAAAGGCCGTTCGCGCTTATCGCGGCATGCTGCCGCGCGACCTTGAGTGTGGGCCGCTTTACCACGCGGACCAGATCCTGCAGCGCGAGGTGATTACTGTTTCAGCCAGCGACGAAGCGGCTAGCGCTTGGCGAAATCTGTATCTGCTGGCGCTCGCGCGGTACGTGGTGCTGAACCCGCTGAAAGCCGGCGGGGTAAAATGGCTTGAGTCTTGGCCCTGGAGCAGTTACCTGGCGACTTGTGGCCAAGCGCCCGCGCCAGCATGGTTGCAGACCGACTGGATACTGGCGCAATTCGGGCGGCAACGCGCCAGCGCGATCCGCAAATACGTCCAGTTCGTCCATGACGGCGCGCGCTTACCGAGCGTATGGGTGGGGCAATCCCGGCTAGGCTAGGGTTTGAACAGAACCGAACTGGTGGTTGCCGGATAAGGGGATTGCTCGATGAGGAAGATGCACATCACCCATGGCGCGGCCTGCGCCCTGCTGGTTTTCTTTGCCAGCGCGACGCTGGCTGAATCCAGCTTTTCCCCCGAGGACATCATCCGGGAGCGCCAGCGAAGCTATGAAAGCCTGAGCGATGAGTTGGCCCAGGCCGCCCAATTGCTCAAACAGGGCAATGCCGAGTCCATGAGCCAGATCAGGCCGCTGAGCCAATCGCTGGTGGCGACGGGTGCCCGCCTGCGAGATGCCTTCCCACCCGGTTCCGGCCGCGGCAAGACCCGCGCCCGCAGCGCCATCTGGCGCAATCCAGATGATTTCGCCAAACGACTGGCTCGACTCAACACTGCGCTGGAGGATCTGAACCGGGCCGCCGAAGCAGGCGCCCCGGATCAGGCCCGCGCCGCGCTCCAGGATGCCGCCGACAGTTGTCGCGCCTGTCATTTTTGGTACCGATCGCTCTGGTAAGGCCTGAATTGCCTGACTCCTCTCGTGCATGGAAATATCCAGCGCCGGGAAGCCGGGGAAGCTGCAAGGGGCGTGAGCCGATCGACGCTCGAATGAGGCCGCTGGGTGTTGTACCCGTGCAGGTAGTTGGCGCTGTCGGCGCGAACTGCGCCCCGAGCCAACCAACAAGAGGAGGCACTGGCATGACAAATTCGTCTGGAACGAATTTGAACAGCCGACAGGCTGGCCGCGAAGCGGCGGACTCCAGGGACGGAGCCCGCAACGACATCCGCATCCAGAAGACCGGCGAGCCCGACATTCTGCAGACGAGCGACGGCAGGCTGACCCTGTCTGTGCCGATCCAGATCAAACGCCGCAGTGGCCGCAAGCTGGTCACCTTGCCGAACGGTGAAACCGCGCCGATGAGGCCGTGGGATGTTGCCCCGACCTCCACCCAACTGGCGCTGACCAGGGGCCACCGCTGGCTGGCGATGCTGGACAAATCCGCCAGGAGCAGATATGGACGATGCAGTCGGCCCCGCAGGGGCGAACCCCATGGATAGGGTGAGCAATCAGGAGAGGCGAAGTCCTTGAAGGAGATCGCCACGCGGGAAGGAATCGACAACAGCTACGTCAGCCGGATGGTCAACCTGACCACGCTGGCACCCGACATCGTGGCGGCCATCCTGGATGATACGCAGCGGGCCAGGCTTTGGTCGACGACCACGGACGGCTGTCCGGGGAGTTAATCCCCATTGAAGCCATACTTGTTTCCGTCGGGTAGCAATGCCGTAACCCAACCGCTTGATTCGTCCGCGCGTAATCCGTTGATCTGCATGGATATGAATTGTAGCCCTTGCGGACTTCGAGTCAGTTCCAGGGAGCGAGGAATGGCCGGGAGAGAACGGAATGTGGCCCGGAACGGCCACTTCGGGTAACTGGTGAAGTCCGCAGGAACCCGCATCAGTACGCAGGAATCGGCGCCATCGGGCAAGAAAAAACCCCAACCGAGAACGGTTGGGGTTTTGTGATTGGTGGTGGGACGGCACCCCGCATCAAACGACTATTGAAAGTACGCGATACCGGCGTTCTGGCAAGTTGCGAAGCCCTGCGTACCGGTGCGAAAAGCGGGGGTTGACAGGCGAATCTGCGGACAATCAAGCAGGTTTTTTGCCCTGATTGGTCGCCGGGAATTGACCTCAACCTCGTCTGCTCTCCGGGGCCAGTTCAATTCCCGAAACGGGAATAGAACCCGCGTCCGTAAGGCTCGTTAGTCGTACCCCATCTTGAGCGCCTGGGCTTGCTCGGCCAGTGCATCGAGGGCCTTGCTGCGCTCCGCGTCGATCCGCTCCTTGTACGCGATCACGTCCTGGTAGCGGACACGCCGGTGCGTGCCGATCTTGTGGAACAGGATCTCGCCGCACTCCAGCAACTGCACGAGGAACGGTCGCGAGACGTTGAGCAGGTCCGCTGCGTCCTGCGTCGTCAGCTCGGCGTGGATCGGGATGATGCTGACCGCGTTGCCCTCACCGATTTCTGTCAGGACGTCGACGAGCAGCCGCAGCGCCGACACCGGGACGCGGACCGGATGGGACGCGCCCTTGTCGTCGAAGATCTCGATCTGCTGGGTTTCCGCGCGGGTCTGCAGGAAGGCGGACAGCGCCCGGCCGCTCTCGCGGGCGATGGCAACTTCTTCGGCCGTCGGCAACGAATGGGTGGGAGAGAGAGTGGTCATGGCAGCCTCCTGGGAGCTTCAAACAGCATCATGGGAGGGGTATAACCGAAATAAACGAATAATCGCAATATCCGAAATATTGTGGTCTTGCCCGGCGGACAACCAAAAGCACACCCATTTACACCCATTTTGGCGTGATGCGGCCCGCCGTGCGGCGAATGGCACCCTTTATCACCGCATCCTATGCGGCGAAAGACTTGCGTATGCGGAGATTGCGGCTCATAATCTCCGCATGAAAAGCGGCGATTACAAATACATCTGGCAGGCCAGTGACTGGCCGAACTGGCGCTTCGACCTGGCGGCGCTGGCCGGCCCCATGGCCGAGGTCAGTCGCGCTCAAGGGCTTTTGATGGGGCGCCTGGCTGACGTGGGCATGTCTCTGCGCGATCAGGCGAGTCTGGCGGCATTGACCGAGGACGTCGTCAAGACCAGCGAGATCGAGGGCGAGCAGCTCAACGTCGAATCCGTGCGCTCGTCCATCGCCCGCAGGTTGGGTGTAGACATCGGCGCGCTCGCTCCGGTGGATCGGCACGTCGAAGGCGTGGTCGAGATGGTGCTCGACGCCACCGCCAACTGCCATGCGCCGGTGTCGCGTGAGCGGTTGTTCAGCTGGCATGCCGCGTTGTTTCCCACCGGCTTCTCCGGCCTTTCCAAGATCAAGGTCGGCAGCTGGCGCGACGATGCCAGTGGTCCGATGCAAGTGGTGTCCGGCCCCATCGGTCGGCAGCGGGTGCATTTCGAAGCGCCGCCCGCCGATCGCCTTGAAGCCGAATCCAGCCGATTCCTCGACTGGCTTAATAGCGCGTCGAACGAACCGCCGCTGCTCAAGGCCGGCCTTGGCCATCTGTGGTTCGTCACCTTGCACCCGTTCGACGACGGCAACGGTCGTATCGCCCGCGCCATTGGCGATCTGCTGCTGGCACGCGCCGACGGCAGCCCACAGCGCTTCTACAGTTTGTCGGCGCAGATCCAGCGCGAACGCAAGGCCTACTACGACATCCTGGAGCAGACCCAGAAACGGTCGCTGGATGTCACCGAGTGGCTCGCCTGGTTCCTCGACACCCTCCACCGCGCCGTCGATCAGGCGCAGCACACACTCGACGCCGTATTGACCAAGGCGCGGTTCTGGCAGCGCCGAGCCACCACACCACTCAACGAGCGGCAGGTGAAGTTGCTGAACAAGCTGCTCGACGGCTTCGAAGGCAAGCTCACCAGCAGCAAGTGGGCGACCATCGCCAAGTGCTCGCCGGACACGGCTCTGCGCGACATCAATGACCTGCTCACGCGCGGCGTGCTGCGGAAAACGGATGCGGGTGGGCGCAGCACCAGCTATGAGCTGAACGATCTGCCGGAATAGCCGCGGGATCGGGCAAGCAAAAACCCGACCCGATAACGGTTGGGGTTTGGATATTGGTGGCGAATGGTTGACCGCAGAACTGGGTCCTCGGTCAGCCGTTTCGGAGCGGTGCGAACGGGTGCGAATTCCCGTAAACCTGCGGGTAGGCCGCAGTCCCGAATCGCCAGAGGGTTGCGGGTGAGGCGGCAGTTATCCGGGATTTCCGGATAACTGCTGACATGGCCATGGCCGCCAGCCGCGTCGATGTTAAAGCGTTCTTTAATTTCAGATCTCGACATTAAAGACGGCTTGAATTTGGTTCGTCGGCGAGGGCGTGGGAAGCCGTCGGCGGAGCTGGTCGGCGACGCATGCAAAGGCGTCCTATCACCGCGACTCGTCGTGCCTAGGTCGATATAAGGCATTGATCTGTAGTGCTATTGGCCGTGTATCGCCCAATCTCTATTGCCCAGCTACTGCCGATATGGCGTGATGTGTCCGATAGGCTGCTTGGCTCAGTTCTTTGGCTCATACGCTCGTCGTCAGCCAAAGGAAAAGCATCGCAACAACAAAGGGTTAGCTGGCCATCCGGCAGGCTTGGTGCGCTTTCTTGGCGCACCCTTGTTCGATAACCCTGGCTCTGAGCCAAATCATCCGGGGCGTCATCTGTCATGGCGCATTCCTGATGCCCCCTCACAGCAGCGCCGATTCCAGCCGCTGCTTGCGTTGTTCCCAGTCCGGCATCACCTGCCCGAGCAGCTTGAAGAACCGTGCATCGTGGTCGCGGTGCCGGGTGTGGCAAAGCTCATGGATCACCACATACTCGATGCACGGCCGGGGCGCGCGCACCAGGTTGACGTTCAAGGTCATGGTGCCGGCGCGTGACAGGCTGCCCCAGCGCGACTGCATGGCGCGCACTATAAGGCGGGGGTGTTCGACGCCCTTGAAGTGGTGCAGGCTGGCGTCCAGGACCTCAGTGAATACGGCTCGTGCGCGGTCGAGATACCAGCGGTGCAGGAGTGCCCTGACTTGATCCGGGCCGCGCTCAGCCCCCGACTCGCCGGACAGCATGACCAGAAGCTGGCCGCGTGTAAGCTTGACGCTGGCCGAATCTCCCTCCGCCAGCTTCAGCCGGTACTGCCGGCCGAGATAGAGATGCGATTCCCCGTTGACGTACTGCCTTGCCGGAGTGCGGGGTCGGTAGCGTTCGAACTCGGCCAGTTGCCGGCTGATCCAGCCGGCGCGTTTCTGTACCCGCTCCGCAATCAGTGCCTCCGGGCAGCCGAGCGGCGCGCGTACCAACACGCGGCTGTCGGGGTGGACCTCGATGGCCAGGGTCTGCCGCGATGCCAGAAAGCGCACCTCGTAGCGGATCGTGTCGGTGCCCCAGGTCAGCGTTCCGGTCATCGTCTTCACCCGACCATCCGGTGGCGGGCGAGCTGCATGGTTTTCTCGATGATCGCGTCCATCTCGTCGGTGGACAGTGCGATGCCGCGCGCGCCCTTGACCTCGTCGTAAAGATAGTCGTCGATCGCGTTCATGGTCCGGCGCTGGGCGTCGAGGTCATCCCAGTAGCCCACCTTGCGGTTGCGGCGAAAGATATCCCACACCGCCATGGCTGCCTCGGCGGCGGTGGTTTGAGCCTGTGCGGCGTCGCTGAGGTGGTTCGCGACGAAGGGGCGCAGCAGGCCATAGACGGCAGCCGCGTCGGCATCATTGTTCAGCGCGGGCGGCAGGTCATCACCCTTGCGCGAAACCACGGCGTCCTTGATCTCGGTGACCCGCTGCAGGTA
>JBATEM010000284.1:0-2761 GCA_049664005.1 Candidatus Macondimonas sp. | reverse complement strand
GACCGCGACTGATCTTGGCGGGTGGGGCATCGGCAAGGTCCGGCCGGTGTCCCTCGCGGGTGTGGATGACCATCATCCCGACGCCCCGTGCTGCGACCAGTAAAGCCTTGCAGGGCGCAATGGTGCTGCGCAGCAGGGACACGTCATTGCCCAGCATCTCCCCGAATCCCCCCGGTTCGAGGAAATCGCGTTGCATGTCGATCAGGATCAGCGCGGTGCGAGTCGGCTCAAAGCGTAGTGGTTCGGGTTGGGCATCCAACAGCAGCATGGCAAGCTCCCCGGCCTCTCGGCCATTTCATGCATCGTTGCATACAATGCAACGAGCGTACCACCCCGAATTTTCCATCCCTGGCGCCTCAAGAATAATCAACTATTTGATTTTATTTTTGAAAAAATCCATGGGGCAATGCCGCTCTAGCGATGCCATGCACTCTCCTGGCACGACTGGCCGACTGCGCCCCAGACTGGCGCAACCGCCTTCACAAAAAACGCACCGGCCGCGCCCAGATTGCCAGCACCACACACCCCAGCGGACTCTGCACCGCATGGCAGGAACCGGGCGCATTGACCAGCAAGGTGCCGGTCGCATAGTGGCCGCGCTCATCCTGCTGGACGCCCTGTAGCACCAGGATGTGTTCATAGCCTTCATGGGCATGGGCGGGCACGCTGGCCCCCGGCGCGTAGCGCAGCAAGGCCGCGCGCGGGCCGTCTGGGCCGGCATCGTAAAGGGGGACTTGTTCAACGCCTTCGCGGAATGGCTCCCAATGCCAAGCCGCGACGTCGAACGCGCCATTCTGAAACAGGGTCAAGATCCGGCTGGGGAAATCCGGTGCATCACTCATCGGCCAAGCGCCGCGAGCAGGGCCGATGACTCGGCCACCGCGCCGAACACCCCGCCCTGCATCTTGATCATGTGCAACGCCGCGCGGTGATTGCCGGGGTCCGTCGCGCCACAGCAATCCGCCAGCAACAGACACTCGAAGCCGCGGTCATTGGCCTCGCGCATGGTGGTGTGCACGCAGACATCGGTTGTGATGCCGGTCAGGATCAGATTGCGCACGCCGCGCAAATTCAGCATGAGTTCGAGATCCGTGGCGCAGAACGAGCCCTTGCCCGGCTTGTCGATCACCGGCTCGCCGGGCAGGGGCGCCAGCTCCGGAATGATTTCCCAGCCCGGCTCGCCGCGGACCAGAATCCTGCCGCAGGGACCGGGGTCGCCGATGCCCGCGCCAATGCGCCGCGAGCGCCAGCGCTTGTTGGCCGGCAGATCGGCCAGATCGGGCCGATGCCCCTCGCGGGTATGGAAGATGTGGAAGCCCCCGGCGCGAAAGGCCGCGAGCACGGCGCGGATGGGCGCAATGGGCGCGCGGGTCAGCGACAGGTCGTAGCCCATCTTGTCGACATAGCCGCCGACACCACAGAAATCCGTCTGCATGTCGATCACGATCAACGCCGTGTTGTCCGGGCGCAGGTCGCCGTCGAAGGGCCAGGGATAGGGGTCGGCGTCGAGGGTGCGTTCGATCATGGCCTGAAACTCCTTGCGTTGTGCTAATACGGATCGTTCTGCAACAAGCGCGCCGCGCAACCTGTCTCAATGTCCCGCCGCCATGTGGCGGCCGATCTCGACGCGATCGGCCATGGCAACGGGAACTTCGTGGACGATCTGGCCGCCGCTGATCACCAGCAGGCGGTCGGCAAGCTGCAGCAATTCGTCGAGATCGTCGCTGGCGACGAGCACGGCGGCACCGGAATTGCGCGCCTGCACCAGCCGCGCGTGCACGTCCGCGACCGCCTTGAAGTCGAGACCGAATACCGGGTTGGCGACGATCAACACGTTCACCGGCTCCGACAGCTCGCGCGCCAGCACCGCGCGCTGCACATTGCCGCCGGACAGCGTTGCGATCGGCCGCGCCGGATCAGGGGGGCTTACGTTGAAGGCCTGAATACGCGCACGCGCCTGCGCGCGGATCGCGCCGTAATGGATGAAACCGCCCCGGCCGATCGGCGGGCGGTCAAAATTGCGCAGCGCGATGTTGTCGGCAACGCTGAGCTTGCCCACGCAGCCCTTGAACAACGGCTCTTCCGACAGGCAGAAGACGCGATGACGGCGCATCTGGGCGCGCGTTGCCTGGCAGGTCTCACCGTCGATCCGGATCGTCCCGGCGCTGACCTGACGTTGACCGGTCAAGGCCTCGATCAGCTCCTTCTGGCCGTTGCCGGAAATGCCGGCGAGGCCGACCAGCTCGCCGCCCTTCACATGCAGCGAGACTGCGTGCACGCGCGGCAGGCCACGATCGTCGCGCACAGTGACCCGATCCACCACCAGTCGCGCGGCGGTGGACGACGCCACGCGCGGCAGCGCACGTGTTTCGGTTGCGGCGGCAGGCTCGCCGGTGTTCTTGAGCTGGGTCTCGCCCATGATCCAGCGCGCCATGCGCTCGGGCGTCGCCTCCGTCACCGGCGATTGCGCCACCATGCGGCCGCGCCGCAGCACTGTGACCTCATCGGCGTAGGCCAGCACCTCGCCGAACTTGTGCGTAATCATCAGCACTGTGATCTCGCCGCGATGCGCCATGTCGCGCAGCAGGCCGAGCACCTCGTCGGCCTCCTGCACGGTCAGCACCGAAGTCGGTTCGTCGAGTATCAGCAGACGGTGCTTCAAGTATAGCTGCTTGAGGATTTCCAGCTTCTGCTTTTCGCCCGCGCCCAGGCTGGCAACGGGCGCATCCAGCGACAGACGGAACGGCGCGCTGTCCATGAA
>JBATEM010000283.1:0-1981 GCA_049664005.1 Candidatus Macondimonas sp. | reverse complement strand
CGTCAGGGGGCGAGGCATCTTCACGTGGCGCGGCGTAGCGCCTGCAAGCGGCGGCGCGCCTGCTTGTCCGGTCGCTGGCCCGGATCCGGGGCGGGGGCCAGGCGACGGTTTTCCCGCAGCTGTTCGCGGGCCGTCACACTTTCCGGGGTTTCGCTGTACAGGGCGCATGCCGCGGACGCGGATCCGCGGCGGACTTCCAAAGCACGCACGGTGACCTCGAAACGCTCCTCTGCGCGCAGGATCTGGAGTTGATCGCCGATCTTGATGCCGTGAGCAGGCTTGGCACGCTGGCCATTGCAGTGCACCTTGCCGCCTGCCACGGCTTCGCTGGCGAGGCCGCGACTGCGGAAGAACCGGGCGGCCCACAACCAGCGATCCAGGCGCACCCGAGCGGGTGCCTCGGCTGACTCATGGGTCATGGTCATGACCCGGCGGGCGAACCGGCCAGCAGCTCGCGCCGGAAAGCCGGCTCGCTGGTGCGCGGATGCAGCCAGATGGCAAAGAACGCCGGCCCGAAGGCCGGATCAGAAACGGTCGAAAACAGCTTGTCGTTGAGATAGAAGCGGGTTTCCCGGCCGGGCACATTGACGCCGACCAGGCGATCGCCGGCCTTGAGATCGGGAAAGGCGGTGCGCATGACGCCATCCCAACGCCGCAGATCGGTGTCGTTGGTTTCACCGATGCGGCGCATCTCCTCCACCGAGCGCGCGGCCAGATCCTTTGCCTTGAAGGCCAAGGCATAGGTCAGATCCAGGGCGTAAAGCCCTTGCGGGTCAAAGCGCCCTGCCGACACCCACAGCCGGCCGTCGTAGACGTTGATCAGATACTTGCGAAAACGCGCGCTGCCCTGGAGCTGCCAATCCTCCCCCAGGGCGCGCACCTCGGCGGGCAGGGGCGGCGTCGGCGCTACCGCTCCGGCATGCCCCATCGCCGACAGTGCCAGCCACGCCACGATCCACAGCCAGGACCTGAAATTGCGCTTGCGCTTCATCTGTATCATCTCCTTACGCTCTGGCGCCGCCCCGATTCCCCGGACGCGCCATCGTTAGCGTCCAGCCTGCGGTGTAGACTTTCCGCACGGCCGAAAGTTGTCCGCGCGCGCCGGGACGCGCATTTCCAGTTCCACTCCAAGGAATATTTCACATCGGAGATCAAATCGCATGTGGCGCATGACCCGCCTTCTTCTGCTGGGATTGCTCGTGACGAGTTTGGCCGCCTGCGCCGTCAACCCCGTCACCGGCCAGCGCGAACTCAACATCATTTCCGCCGACCAGGAAATCAGCCTGGGCGTCCAAAATTACGGCCCCGCCCAGCAAATGCAGGGCGGGCAGTACAAGGTGGATCCGCAAGTGAACGCCTATGTGCGCGAGGTGGGCCAAAAGCTGGCTACGGTCGCCGACCGGCCGCTGCCCTATGAATTCGTGGTGCTGAACAGCTCCGTGCCCAATGCTTGGGCCATGCCCGGCGGCAAGCTGGCGGTGAACCGGGGCCTTTTGACCGAATTGAACAATGAAGCCGAACTGGCCGCGGTGCTGGGGCACGAAATCACCCATGCCGCCGCGCGCCACAGCGCGCAGCAAATGCAGCGCGCGCTGCTGCTGCAGGCGGGTGTGATGGCGGTGGCCGTGGCGGCAGGCAGCGCGGATGAGCGCTACGCGCCGCTGGCGGTCGGTAGCGCGGCCCTGGCCGCGTCGGTGGTGAGTCAACGCTACAGCCGCGAAGCCGAACTGGAGGCCGATCATTATGGCATGGGCTACATGGCCCGCACCGGATATGACCCCTATGCGGCGGTGACGCTGCAGGAAACCTTCGTGCGCCTCTCCGGAGGCCGCAATAGCAGCTGGGTGGAAGGCCTGTTCGCCTCCCACCCGCCTTCCGCCGAGCGGGTTGCGCAAAACCGGCTGCGCGCGCAGCAACTGGGTGTGCGCGGGGAACTGGATGCCGAACGTTTCAAGGCGCGAACGGCCAGCTTGCTGCGGGA
>JBATEM010000282.1:0-6273 GCA_049664005.1 Candidatus Macondimonas sp. | reverse complement strand
CAGTCGATCTAAGCGGAGGGTCGCTTGATCGCGACGGTCGTCATCTCCATGCGCCGCCCCGCCCTGTTTGTTTACGGCACCCTGCGCGCAGGGGCTGCGGCTCATGGCTTGATGGCTGGCGCGCAGTTCATTGCCCGGACGCGCATTCCGTCGCGTCTTAGCCTGAGAAGCACCGGATCCTACCCGACAGCCTGGTCACCCGGGCGTCATGTGTTGGTGGGGGAGTGTTACCGCGTTTCGCCGCTGACCTTGCGGCGTCTGGACCGGTTTGAGCAGGCGCCGCAACTTTACCAGAGACGCTTGATACGAACTTCGGTGGGCTGGGCCTGGATTTATCTGCGGCATGATGGGCAAGGTCATCGATCAGGTCGGCTACTGTCCCGAGGCGATTGGATGACCCGGCAACGTTGGGTCGCACCATCTTTCCGCCGCTCGGCCTGGCGGTTACCGACCCGGGGTTTGGCGCCATGATTGAAACGCTTGTTTCAGCGCCTGATCCAGCGGATGTGCTGCGGGTTGATCTGTGCGCCATCATCGTTGCCGTGACCGATGGCACGCCGCGTATCCTCACCATTGAATCGGCAGAGTCGGACCCGATCGCATCCCGTGCTCTGCGCGCCCTCCCCTGGGGTCCCCTGGATCCACGCACCGATCGCACCCTGGAACGCACCCTGCGCAGTTGGGTCGCTCGCCAGTCGCGCCTTGCCCTGGGCTATGTCGAACAACTCTATACCTTTGATGAAGGACGGGCAGGGGAGGGGCTGCGGCGCATCAGCGTCGCCTATCTGGCCTTGATGCAGGAACAAACGATTCCGCAGATCGGTGCGGGTTGGCAGGATGTCTATCATTTCTTTCCCTGGGAAGATTGGCGCGAAGGGCGCCCAGAGCTGATTGATCGCTGTCTGCTTCCTGGACTCGAACATTGGCTGGGCGCGCTGGGTGATCCATTGCAAGCCGAGCGGGAAAGGGAACGGGTGGAGATTTATTTCGGCCTTGATGGGGCGCCATGGGTTCCGGAGCGGGTGCTGGAGCGCTACGAATTGCTCTATCAGGCTGCATTGGTGCCAGAGGCAGGCGCGCAGGCTGATTCCGTGCCGGGTCTGTCGATGGCGTTCAACCACCGTCGGGTGCTGGCCACCGCCCTGGCGCGGTTGCGTGGGAAAATCAAATATCGCCCCGTGGTCTTCGAGCTGCTGCCACCCCGCTTTACGCTGTGGCAACTGCAACAGGTCGCAGAAGCGCTGACAGGCATGAGCCTGCATAAGCAGAATTTCCGGCGGCTGGTGGAACAAGGTGGCTTGGTGGCCAGCACCGGAGAATTCGCCTATGACACCGGCGGCCGCCCGGCTCAGCTATTCCGATTTCGCAGGCGGGTATTGCGCGAGCGACCTGCGCCTGGGGTTGGTCTGCCGGGTGGCTTTCGTGACAGTTGACACCCTTTATACTCAACTCTAGTATAAGGCGGTATCTGTAAAATCACGTGCGGAGCAGGGGGTTCTCTTGCTGTATCCGTCGCGAGGGAGTCGTCATGGATGCCGTCACAACAGCCATTCGCAAATCGTCATTGCCGGCTTACGATCCAGCTTTGCGCGCGGATTTGGCCTCGATTTATGCGCGCATGCGCCATGTGATGCCGGAGCTTGAGTGGGCTGTCCATGCGCCTTATGTCGCGGCGATCAATGCCCTGAAACGTGAACGCAACGCGGTTATTCTGGCCCACAATTATCAGACACCCGAGATTTACTACGGCATTGCCGACTACACCGGCGATTCCTTGGGACTGGCTCAGCATGCGGCGGCGACCGAGGCGGAGGTGATTGTCCAATGCGGCGTTCATTTCATGGCCGAGACGTCCAAGATTCTCAGCCCCGACAAGATCGTACTGATTCCCGATGCCGAGGCTGGCTGCTCGCTGGCCGATTCCATCACCCCTGCAGACATCGAATTGCTGCGGCGCCGTTATCCCGGCGTGCCGGTGGTGACCTATGTCAACACCTCTGCGGCGGTGAAGGCGGCCTCCGATATCTGCTGCACCTCGGCCAATGCGCGCGAGGTGGTGGAATCCCTGGGAACCGATCGGGTGATCTTTTTGCCGGACCAGTACCTGGGGCGTTGGGTGGCCTCGCAGACCGATGTCCAGATCATCCTTTGGCAGGGCGCGTGCGAGGTCCATGAGCGATTCACTGGCGCGCAGTTGCGAGATTATCGTCGGCTTCACTCAGATATCCACATCATCGCTCATCCCGAATGCCCGCCCGATGTACTGGAGGAGGCCGATTATGTCGGCTCCACCACCGGCATGGTGCGTCATATCGAAGAATCCGGCGCCGCGCGGGTGGTCATGGTCACGGAATGCTCCATGAGCGACAACGTGGCGGTTCAGTTTCCCAAGGTGGACTTCATCCGGCCGTGCAACCTGTGCCCACACATGAAACGCATCACCCTGCCCAAGGTTCTCGCAGCGTTGCAGACTCTTTCACCGGCGGTTGAGGTTGACCCCGCGATCGCAGCCCGTTCCCGCCTTGCGGTTGAACGCATGCTGGCGGTGGGACGAGGCGCTGAGCAGGTGCCAATGCCCTTGCCGCGCCAGGCCGCAGCGGGCTGATCCGGTTGGATGAAGCGCAGCGGGCTCCGGCCCGCTTTTTTTGGATCTCATTTGACAACGATTCCCATTCGCGGCATAGTGGTCCCAAGGCGCGCCTCAGCGCCCGTTCGGGACTCAAGGAGCCATCTCCCATGTATGTCTGTCTTTGCCGCGCAGTGACTGATCGGGATGTGGAAAAGGCCGTGGCCTGCGGCCATACCACCCTACCCGCATTGCAGGCCACCCTGGGGGTAGCGACCGGTTGCGGCCGTTGCCGTAGCCATGTGCACCAGATGCTCCAGAAAACGCCTGAATCCCCTTTTTCCGCATCCTCTTCCTTCCAGTCTCCGAGCCGTGGGGCTGTTTCAGTCGGTTGATCAGGTCGGATGCATCGTGGGGTGTGTCAAGCGCCCACTTTCCATTAAGATGGGGTGACACATTCTGCTGGAGCGCATCCCATGAAAGGTCATCCCCAGGCCATCGACTGGCTCAATCGCATCCTTGAAAACGAACTGACCGCCATCAACCAGTATTTCCTGCACGCGCACATGTGCAAGAACTGGGGCTATGAAAACCTGGGAAAGAAGATCTACGCCGAATCCATCGACGAGATGAAGCACGCCGATGTACTGGTCACGCGTGTCCTCTTTCTGGAGGGGTTGCCCAATCTTCAGTCCCTCGGCAAGCTGATGATTGGCGAATCGGTGCGCGAGGTCCTGCGCTGTGACCTGGAGCTGGAGCGCATTGCCCATCCCGCCCTCAAGGAAGCGATCGCCTTCATGGAATCCATTGGGGACTACATCAGCCGCGAATTGCTTGAAGACATCCTTGAGAGCGAGGAAGAGCACATCGATTGGCTGGAAACCCAGTTGCGCCTCATGGACGAGCTGGGCGATCCCAACTACCTCCAGTCCGCTGTTTAAGCTGAGCCCACCTTGCCCGATAAACCAGCGAGTGAGGCAGCTATTCCAAAAGCTCTCGCTGGGTTATTGTTAAAGCATCGTCAATTAAACATCCAGGAGTAACTGACATGATCGGAGCAATGCGAAAGGGGATCGTTTGGTGGGTTCTGGCGCCATTTTCCCTGATGACGCTGATGGTGCCTGCAGCCCAGGCCGCGCACGCGGTTACCACGGCGCAGGCGTTTTCCCAATCGGGAATTGCAGGCCCATCGGGCGAGCGGGAGCGGGTTTCGAGCTTTCTTGCCCGCGAAGACGTTGCTCGCCAATTGGTACGGTTGGGCGTTGATCCCGCTACGGCCCAAGCCCGGGTCGCCGCTCTGACGGATACCGAAATTGCCCGCATCGACCGGCATCTGGACCAGCTTCCAGCGGGTGGAAGCTCCGTTGTCGGCGCCTTGGTTTTCATTTTCGTGCTGCTTTTGATCACGGATATCCTTGGCTTTACCAAGGTGTTCCCGTTCACCCGCTCGATGCGATAAGGCGAACTCGACTGCTTTACTTTAACTGCATTCAAAGTCTTGACGGAGATTCTCCAGACAAGATAGAGTCTTTTCCTGAAGGGGAGTAGCTTTTTCGCCAAAGTGCCGTCATTTCGATGATTCATAATGCTTCATCCGGTACCTTGGGCAACTTTGCTTGCAAGCAAGACCTTCGCCCGTCAGGCGAAGGTTCCCGTGAGTAGTCATGAACCCTGATCCTGATGGGATTGGGGTTTTTTTATGGTTTAAACGGGAGTAGTTTCGCATGGAAACAATCGGCAATGGTTGGCTTTGGGCGGGATTTTTAGCCTTCGCCTTTATCATGGTCATGATGGATCTCTTTCTTCTTGGAGGCCGCAAGGCACATAAGGTCTCGCTAAGGGAGGCGGGCTTGTGGTCGATTGCCTGGGTCGCCTTGGCGCTCATTTTTTGTGCGGGATTGTGGTGGTATCTCGATGATACCCTGGGGCGAGACATAGCTAACCAACGCGCCACAGAATTTCTGACGGGTTATCTCATCGAAAAATCCCTGGCTGTCGATAATATTTTCGTGTGGCTGATGCTGTTCAGCTATTTCGCCATACCCCCTGAGTATCAGCGTCGTGTGTTGCTTTACGGAGTGCTCGGCGCGATCGTCATGCGCACGGTAATGATTCTTGCGGGTGCCTGGCTACTGGCGCAGTTCCATTGGATTCTGTACGTTTTTGGCGCGTTTTTATTGTTTACCGGCTTCAAGATGACGTTTTTTTCCGAGCATGAGTCCAATCTCGAAAAAAATCCCATGTTGCGTTGGATGCGCAATCATTTGCGCATTACGGAAAAACTGGAGGGTGAATCGTTTTGGGTTATAAAACAGGGTATGCGTTGGTTTACCCCGCTATTCGTCGTTCTTGTGCTGGTCGAGATTACAGACCTCATCTTCGCCGTAGATAGCATCCCTGCGATATTCGCAGTCACCTCCGATCCTTTCATTGTTCTGACCGCGAATATTTTCGCCATCCTTGGCTTGCGGGCGATGTATTTCTTGCTGGCTGATGTCGCGAGTCGTTTTACTCTTCTGAAGTACGGTTTGGCCGCTGTGCTTGTTTTCATCGGCACCAAGATGCTCTTGCTTGATATTTACAAGATCCCTGTTGCATGGTCTCTCTTGGTCGTCGCCGGATTGATTCTCTCTTCAGTTCTAGCCAGTCTATGGGTGACGCGCAAGCAGCGTCTGCCCGCCCCGGGCTCCCTGCGCGATTTTCCCTGATTGATGTGTTGAGGTTGCCGAAGTGCCGAGAAGGGCTGTATGGAAAGTATCTGTAGTGTACGTCGCGCTGGTTGCGATTGGTTTGCTCACCGGATGTGCAAAAACTTTCTTCAGTCCTGATCGGCAGATCCTTGGTACAGAGATTCAGGAATTGACCCAGGTCCCGTTTTTTCCCCAGCGGGACTATGAATGTGGTCCGGCAGCCCTGGCAGAGATGCTGACCCATAGCGGAGTCTCCAGGTCGCCCGACGATCTGGTGGCGGCGGTCTATCTGCCCGAACGCCAGGGCAGCCTGCAGCCCGAGATGATCGCTGCTGCCCGCAAGCACGGCCGGCTGGTCTATCCGCTGGAAACTGCGGAGGAGATTCAGGCTCAATTGCGCCACGGCTTGCCCGTCTTGGTATTCCAGAACCTGGGGCTGCCACGCTATCCGCGCTGGCATTACGCAGTCGTTGTGGGGTGGATGCCGGGGCGACAGGTCGTGCTGCGCTCCGGAATCACCCAGCGCCTGGTGCAAAACGAAGCGACCTTCCTTCGGACTTGGGAATGGGGCGGCCGCTGGGCGCAGGTGATTCTGCCGCCGGACCGACTCCCCGCCGAGCCGGATCCGGGGCGTTATCTGTCGGCAGCCTGGTCGCTGGAATCGGTAGGCCAACGCGCCACCGCGCGCAGTGCCTATGCGGCAGCCGCCAGGCAATGGCCTGATCAGGAACTGTCCTGGTTGGCATGGTCGAATCTTTTGATTGGCGATAAAGAAAGCGCTACCGCGTTAGCGGTACTGGATCAGGGGCTGCAATACAATCCCCAGAGCGACGTCCTGCGACTCAATCGCGCCACGCTGCTGCTTGATCGTGGCCAGCAGGAAGAAGCCTTGCGCATCGCCCGCGCAGTGGCTGGGCGCTCTGGCCCCTGGCAAGCACAGGCGCATGACTTGCTGCTGGAGATTGAAAGTGCCGGGACCCCAAACGTTTCGCGCCCGGCGGCAGGATTACCCTGACG
>JBATEM010000281.1:0-3752 GCA_049664005.1 Candidatus Macondimonas sp. | reverse complement strand
GATGGCGCTTGCCGGGATTCCAGGAGGTGCCGCCCAGGGTGACGCCGTGGTAGAGGGTGACGTCATCGCCCACCTCGGCGGTCTCGCCGATGACCACGCCGCAGCCGTGATCGATGAAAAAGCGTTGACCGATGCGGGCGCCGGGATGGATGTCGATGTGGGTGAACATGCGGCACACATGGCTCAGCAGTCGTGCCGGATAGCGCCAGCGCCTCCGCCACAGCGCGTGAGCCAGGCGATGGCTGATGACGGCGTGGACGCCCGGATAGGTGGTGATGACTTCGAACCGGGTGCGGGCGGCGGGATCCCGCTGGAACACGCAGTTCACATCGTCCCAGACCTGCCGCAGCAGGCCGGGTGCGGTGGCGGTCCGGGACGCGCCGGTCAACACGCGACTGGCCATCCCACGATCTCCTGGTGGAAGCGTTTGAGTTCATCGCCGTTGGGCGCGCGTTTTTCGGCCAGGGCATGGCGGCGGATCCGGGCGAGGATCCGTTCCGCCTGCTCGGGGCTCAGGGCAATGCCCAGATTGCTTTGATAGGCGGCCCGCACGGCGTGGGCGCCGGAATGCTTGCCCAGCACCAGACGGTGCTCGCGGCCCACTTCGGCCGGGTCGAAGCCCTGGTAGTTGAGGGGATACTTCAGCAGGCCATCGACATGGATGCCTGACTCGTGCGTGAAGACGCCTTCGCCCACCACGCTTTTGTTGACCGCCACGGGTCGACCCGAGGCTGCGGCCACCAGCAGGGAGAGTTCCGGCAGACGCCGGGTGTCGATGCCCGTCTCGCGATTGCCGAGATGGCGCAGCGCCATCACCACCTCATCCATGGGCGCGTTGCCTGCCCGCTCACCCAAGCCGTTCACCGTGGTGTTGACGTGGGTGGCGCCGCCCAGCACCGCCGCCAGGGTATTGGCCGTGGCCATTCCCAGATCATTGTGGGCATGCATCTCTAATTCCAGATCCACCGCCCGACGCAACTGTGCGATCACCTCGCGGGTGGTGAAAGGGTCGAGCACGCCCAGGGTGTCGGCATAGCGCAGGCGCCGGGCGCCGGCGGCCTGGACGCGTTCGGCCACCTGCAACAAAAAGGCAGGGTCGGCGCGGGAGGCGTCTTCCGCACCCACGCTCACCTCGAAGCCCAGGTCGATGGCCTGCCGCACATGCTGGTCGATGGCCGCCAGCACAAACGCACGATTGCGGCCCAGCTTGCGCTGGATCTGCAGGTCGGAAACGGGGATGGACAAATGCAGGCAGGGGGCGCCACAGCGGCGCGCGGCGGTGATGTCCTCGGTGCGCATGCGGCCCCAGACCACCAGCCGCGCCGGCAGGTTCAGCGCCAGCAGGGCGCGAATGACTTCCTGCTCGTCGCTGCCCATGACCGGAATGCCGATTTCCAGCTCCGGCACCCCCAGGGCCACCAAGGCGCGGGCAATGGCGAGCTTCTCCTCAAGGGTAAAAGCCACCCCTGCGGTCTGCTCGCCGTCCCGCAGCGTGGTGTCCTGGATGGTGAGGATCGTCATGGTCTCCGGTCCTTCTGTGCAGCGTATGACCTGTCCTGACCCAACATGCGCAACTTTGATGCCAGAGTCGACGAATCCTTGTAACAAAATGAAAAATAAGTAATTTATCTTGTTTTAGAGCGCGATTTGGGTGGGGGATAGGCGGGGTGGGCCGAGGGTGCAAACCCGACATGTCCGGTGCCTGTCGGGTTTGCGACACGGCGTGGGGTGAAGCGATGCGCTAGCCGGTGTAACCCCATTGACAAATGCGGCGGTAAGGAGGCCAATAGTATTGGCCCGGACAAAGATTCGGCGATACCGTCTAAGGTGCACCCCATGGTCGTGCTCGCATCCCATACCGAAGAATCTGATCTGCTGACCATTTATGAGATCAGCAAGGTCCTCAGCTCATCCCTGGATCTGCAGCGGACGATGCGCGAGGTCGTGACCATCCTCGCGGGCCACCTCAACGGCCGCGCGGTGGTCAGCCTGATGCAGGAATCCGGCGAACTGCAGATCTTCGAGGCCTCGGGCCTGACCGCGGAGGAAAAGGCCCGCGGGCGGTTCAAGGTGGGGGAGGGCATCACGGGCAAGATCATGAAGAGCGGGATCCCCATGGTGGTTCCGGATATTTCCCTTGAGCCCCTGTTTCTGCACCGCACCGGCGCTTCCCAGGGTCTGGCCGACGAAGTGGTCGCGTTCATCGGCGTGCCGATCCAGGTGGGGCGTAGCACGGTGGGGGTGCTCAGTGTCGCCCGGGGCGCGCCCCGGGGCATGTCGGTGCGCTATGAACGCATCGTCCGCCTGCTCAAGATGGCGGCCAACCTGATTGGTCAGACCGCGCATCTCCACCAGCACATCGGGGCCGAGCGCGCCGCGCTCATGGAGGAGAAGCATCGCCTCCAGAAACAACTGCAGGGCAAGTACCGCCTGGAAAACGTCATCGGCGTGTCCAAGCGGATGCAGGAGGTTTTTGCCGAGGTTCACCAGGTGGCGGCCAGCCGCTCCACGGCGTTGTTGCGCGGAGAGAGCGGGACCGGCAAGGAGGTGGTTGCCCGCGCCATCCACTTCCTGAGCCCGCGTCGCGAGCGGCCGTTCGTCTCGCTCAATTGCGCCGCCCTGTCCGAGACCCTGCTGGAATCCGAGCTGTTCGGGCACGAAAAGGGCTCTTTCACCGGCGCCACGACCGAGCGCAAGGGGCGTTTCGAGCTGGCCCACGGTGGCACGCTGTTTCTCGATGAAATCGGCGAAATCTCGCCAGCCTTCCAGACCAAGCTGCTGCGTGTGTTGCAGGAGCGGGAATTCGAGCGGGTCGGCGGTACCAAGCCCATCCACGTGGATGTGCGACTGATCTGCGCTACCAACAAGAACCTGGAAGAAGCGGTGGCCAAGGGGGAGTTCCGGGCCGATCTCTATTACCGCATCAACGTGGTCACGCTATTCCTGCCGCCCTTGCGCGATCGGCGCGAGGATATTCCACTGCTGGCCCAGTATTTCCTGGAGAAATTCAACCGGGAGAACGAACGTCACCTGATGCTGAGCCCGGACGCGCTCAAGATCATGCTGGAATGCAACTGGCCGGGGAACGTGCGCGAACTGGAAAACTGTATCGAGCGGGCCGGGACCATGACTCGCGGCGATGTGTTGCGCGGGTCGAATCTGGCCTGTCAGAGCAATCGCTGTTTTTCACTGGTGCTGCAGTCCTACGGTGCCGGGCAACGGCCTTTTCCGATCGAGGTGGTGCCGGCTCCCATGCCAGCCGAGCGACCGACGGCGGTCGAGGACTTTTCGCATCATCATGAGGACGAGTCGCTCCATGCGGGTCTCCCCGACCGCGAGCGCCTGATCAATGCCCTGGAGCAGTCCGGCTGGGTCCAGGCCAAGGCTGCCCGGTTGCTGGATCTCACCCCCCGCCAGATTGGCTACGCCATCCGCAAGCACGGCATCGAGGTCAAGCGCTTCTGAGCCCTTGGCTTTTTCATCCACGGTGGTGACGTCGCACCGGCCTATCTCTGGATAGTCCGTAGCGGCGCTTCTCGAACTGCTCCGCTCTCATCTTCGCCCCCCCGCTGACCCCATGTCGCATACCGGACATTCGTCCGTTCCACCGCCTTGATGATGTCGTGTGCGCGACATCAAATTGCGAAACCCTTATTAAATATCAAATAATTCAGTTCGTTATGTTATGGCATGGCTGTTGCTGGGGTCCTTGTGCCAGCGTTGGGCACACCCTGTGTCCAGCGTGTAAGAAC
>JBATEM010000280.1:0-2307 GCA_049664005.1 Candidatus Macondimonas sp. | reverse complement strand
GTTTGTGGGGGGAGCAGGGCCTGTATGTGCTGGCGATGATTTCTGGCTTGACCGATGTGGACGCCATCACCTTGTCGTTGGCACGCATGGGGCGTGAAGGGCTGGCGCTGGATACGGTCGTCTGGGGTATTTTACTGGCGGCCATGACCAACAATCTGGTCAAGGCCGGCTTGGCAGTGGCCCTGGGCGGCCGGGCTGTGGGTAGCCGAGTGTCCATGACCCTAGTGGGCGCCTTGCTGTCGGGACTGGCTGTAGGGTATGGGCTTTCCACGCGTTGATTGCGGGCCACAAGACGTTTGCGACGTCCAGCCGCAACGGAAATTACACTTTCGAAACGCTGATCCATTGACCCAAACCGGCATGGGCGCGTTGACGGCGTCGATTGCCGGCCGGGGATGGGTCATTAGACTTTATGCGGCAGGGTAAGCGGAAACTGCTTCAGGTGTGATGAGTCCAAAGTTGCCATCAGCCGGCGCTGGCCTGCTGGGCGTAGAAACGCTGTTTATCCTCGTACATGCGCCGATCCGCAACGATCAGGATCTGCTCCGGACCGCAATCATCACTGCATGCGGCTCCGATGCTCAGACTGATGGGCAGCAATTGTCCATCTTTCAGTTTCAACGGCCGTTCAGCCACTTGCTCGCGAATCCGTTCGGCCAGGCGGTCGGCTTGTTCCTGCCGGCTGGCCGGGCACAGGACGGCGAATTCATCACCACCGATTCGGCAGACAATGTCCTCCGAGCGGCAAGCGGCCTTGAGCAACTGGGCAACCCGGATGATGAGTTGGTCTCCCATTAGATGCCCATGGCCATCGTTGGCGGGTTTGAGGCCATTGATGTCGATCATGAGCAGCGAAAAATCCATCGCGGGCGTTTGACGCTTGGCGTCCTGGTATGCCTCCAAGGTGTTCTGAAAATGGCTGCGATTGAAAATGCCGGTGAGGCCGTCGGTATTGGCGAGTTGGGTCAGTTCCGTGCGCAGCAGGTGATTTTCCACGGCCGCTGCCAACTGATCCCGAAACAACTCGACTGCCTTGTGGGATTCCTGCGGCAGATCCCCACCTTTGACGACCATGTGTCCGATGATCCGATCCATGCGATTCCAAAGCGGGAACAGGGTCCATCGCAACGATGCGTCCGCGGGAGTAGACAGCGCGTTGAGTTGCTCGAACAATTGTTCCGGATGGCCGGTCAACAGCAGATGACTGTGGAGCAACAAGGTGCGCTGTTCCGCTTCCGATAGCCCCGGGGCGACCAGATGACGAACCACATTACGCCGTTTGCCATACACCAGCAGTGCAAAATGGTGTTGCCGAAACAGATGCTGCAAATGCTGGATGGTCCCTTCCAGCAGTTCGACCAGGTCTTCTTTCTGCTGCATCACCAGACTGGCGTCCAGCAGCCCACTCAGGATATCGCGCTGGCGCTCACTGTCGGCGCGGCTGCGGTCGGATTCTTCCTCCTTGTCGATGAGGATGTAGGCGATCCTCAGGAAAACCCACATCAGCGGAATCGAGATGGCCGAAGCAGTCCCAAAGGCTGCGACCAGGATGCCCGTGGTGAGTCGACCTTCCACCGCGTAATAAAACAGCGGGGCAATGGCTACCGCCGCTGAAACCACAACGGCATAGATGGCCAGCGCCAGCGCCCATTGCGACTGGCGGAATACCCAGCGCTGCAGCCGCATCAATGTGTCGGATGGGGATGGCATCGGCAACCTGATTGGATCTTGTGGAAACCAAGGCTCTACTTTACCCAAAGATCGGCAGCAATCGGTTTTACTTGAGATCGTGCTGCGTGCCGGGACCACCCAGCGCCTGGTGCAAAACGAAGCGACCTTCCTTCGGACCTGGGAATGGGGCGGCCGCTGGGCGCAGGTAATTCTGCCGCCGGACCGACTCCCCGCCGAGCCGGATCCGGGGCGTTATTTGTCGGCAGCCTGGTCGCTGGAATCGGTAGGTCAACGTGCTGTAGCGCGCCAGACCTATGAGGCTGCCGCCCGGACCTGGCCTGATCAGGATCTGCCCTGGTTGGCTTGGTCGAACCTCTTGATCGGCGATAAAGAGAATGATGCCGCGTTAGCGGTACTGGATCAGGGGCTGCAATACAATCCCCAGAGCGACGTCCTGCGACTCAATCGCGCCACGCTGCTGCTTGATCGTGGCCAGCAGGAAGAAGCCCTGCGCATCGCCCGCGCAGTGGCTGGGCGCTCTGGCCCCTGGCAAGCACAGGCGCATGACTTGCTGCTGGAGATTGAAAGTGCCGGGACCCCAAACGTTTCGCGCCCGGCGGCAGGATTACCCTGACG
>JBATEM010000279.1:0-2473 GCA_049664005.1 Candidatus Macondimonas sp. | reverse complement strand
GTTCAAGGCCCTGATGGGCGTCCTGCCGACGCGCGGCGGGACCATCCGGCTGGCGCAAAGCGAACTTACCGGCCTGCCCAGCCATCGGCGGGTCCATCAGGGGCTGGCCTATGTGCCGCAAGGCCGCATGATCTTCCCGGCCCTGACAGTGCTGGAAAACATCCAGACCGGCCTGGAGAAAAGCCGCAGCAACCAGGTGCCCAACGAGCTGTTCGAATTATTCCCGGTCCTGTTCGAGATGCGTCACCGCAAGGGCGGCAATCTCTCCGGGGGACAGCAACAACAATTGGCCATCGCCCGCGCGCTGGCCACCAACCCGCGCGTGCTGCTGCTGGACGAACCGACCGAAGGCATCCAGCCCTCGATCATCAAGGACATTGCCAACGCCTTGAACGAGATCCGCAAGCTGCGTCAGATCACGCTGATCGTCTCCGAACAGGTGCTGAGTTTCGCGCTGGCGGTGGCCGATCGCATCCTCGTGCTGGAGCGCGGTCGCATCATCCACGAGGACCGCCGCGCGGACGCCGATGTCGCCAAAATCACCGGCTACCTGTCGGTTTAGCCGCCGTCAATAGCCCGAGCAGATGGGGTAGCGCCGGTCGCGACCAAAGGCGCGCCGGGTGATCTTGACACCGGGGGGAGCCTGGCGGCGCTTGTATTCGGCGTGCGTCACCATGCGGCCGATCTGGCGCACGGTCGCCTCGTCAAACCCGCGCCGGACAATCTCCGACATGGGCAGGTCCTGTTCCACATACAGCTCCAGGATGGCGTCCAGTACCTCATAGCTGCAGCAAAATCGAAGAGCACGCGTTCTTGGGAGGTATCATCTTTCAGATGGCATCTTTTCTGTGGAGGGAAGCAACGGGAGGTCGCGGCACTCCGCCCGCTTTCCCTCCTCCATGAGCCACTGGAGATCGTCCAGGTGGAGGCTGTATCCATAGGCGGCGTATTCCGGGTCAGTGCTGCGGTATCGTTTTTCCACAAACTCCAGGGCCTTGAGACGGTTCTCCATCCGAGCGCGGATCATGGGGCAAACGGCAAGGCCCCAACGGGCCTCAACCGAGTCCCCCGGTGCGTGGGAGAGCCAGTGGTGATTCGCCACCACCGCAGCGAGCGAGACCGTCATGCCCTCGGCGATGGGAATGACGATTTCCTCCATCTGGCTATGCAGCGCCTCCTGGTTCAGCTGGCCGGACTCAACCAGCTTTTCGAGGTGCTGGACCAGCAGAGTAATCCTGCCGTCCCGCCCGGGGGTACTGTAGGCCTCCCAGAGAAACGACCCTTCCGGACACCCGCCATCCTTGCAACGGTTGTACCCTTCCAAGACGATGGGAACACGATCTTCGAGATGGCGCCGGAGGGTCTGGATAAGTTTTTCCGCCCGGTCCCGGGGGGCACGGGGCGTAGGGTCGATCCGCCGGGCCACTGCCTCATCAAACGTTTCGTCATCCCGGCAAAAACCGGGGAGGTACTGCGCCATCGCATAGTAAGGATGCTCCGCGGCCGGCAGATACTGCCACCGATCATGGCTGAAAACCGGCCAGCGAAACCGGGCCAGGCCGGAGCCGGTGTCCGGATCCGGAGAGGTGGCGAAAAAATCCCGTTCCGATATTTTTCGCAGTTTCCTCGGCATCGTTGCTTCCCAGAGCTGGATGGGGTGGGCCGTGCTGCCGTCGTATACGATGCGGCCAATCATTCCGGCATGGGAGGCGGTGACGAAAAAGAGCGCCCCCGGCCTCAGGGAGTCAGGCGTAATGCGGATTGGATAAGTGTCGGCAGGCAGCGTTCTGGTGGAGGTCGCGGCGAGCATCCGGGAGAGCGCAGCCCGGAACCGTTCGTCTTGGTGCCATTCCCGGTGAGTGGGGAGCTGCCCCCAGTCGATGGACCAGTGGCCGAGCAGCCGGCCATCTCCCAGGGTGGCGGCGGCAGGAAGATGGGCAATCCGTGCATAGATCCAACGGATGGCATAGGGCACGTCCGCACAGTCGACCGGAATGCGGTAACGGAGAAAGAAATCTTCGGTGATTGTCTGTTCCACCCAAGCGGCGAAGCGCTGTTCTGCGGCGTCGTTCCAGCGCTTTGCGCCCACCTGCCAGACCTGGCCTGGATGCTCCGGCGCCGCCGTCTGGGCGAAAGCTGTGCCCGCGGCGCAGAGCAGGAGAAGACTCAGCAAGGCAAGATAGCAACGGGCCTTGACCGGCATATTCCTTCTCCTGCCAGGAAGCCACGTGCGATGAAAACGCGGGGAGACGGTGCCGCTGGTCCCCAACCGTGCAGACTGTCCGTCTTATTTTCTATAGCAGGGTAGGCGGAAACGCGTCAACCCTCCATGGAGAACTCGATTACTGGCCCGCATTTGCCATGGCCGTTCCATGCTCTTCATCGAGCACGACATGGATTTCGGCCGCAGCATCGCCAACAAGGTGACCGTGATGCAGCAGCAGGGCAAGTATTGGTCGAAGCTTCCATGGAC
>JBATEM010000278.1:0-4179 GCA_049664005.1 Candidatus Macondimonas sp. | reverse complement strand
CGCCACGGCGGCGGCGCCCACACGCTTGGCCAGTTTCTCGCCACGCCCATCCAGCGCCAGCGGCACATGGGCGTAGCGGGGTGTGGGCAGGCTCAGCAGGCGCTGCAGGTGAATCTGGCGCGGTGTCGAGGCGATCAGATCCGCGCCTCGCATGACCCGGTTCACCCCCTGCGCGGCATCGTCCACCACGACGGCAAGTTGGTAGGCCACCACCCCATCCGCCCGGCGCAGCACGAAATCGCCGCACAGCGCGGCGAGATCATGGTGCTGGGGGCCCTGAATGGTGTCCTGCCAGAGGATGGGCGCTGACCCAATCCGCACCCGCAGCGCATGGGGGCCGGTGAGGGCATGCTTTCGGTTGCGGCAGGTGCCGGGATAGATCGGGCCTTCGGACTCCATCCGCCCGGCACGGGCAATCTCGGCGCGGCTGCAGGTGCAGGGATAAAGGGCGCTGGCGGCCTGCAGCTGCCGCAGGGCGGCATCGTAATGCGCGATCCGCTGGCTTTGGCGGACCACCGGCCCGTCCCAGCTGAGGCCGAAGCGTTCCAGGGTGCGCAGATGGGTCTCGGCAGCGCCGGGGATCACGCGTGCCTGATCGAGGTCCTCGATGCGCACCTGCCAGCGGCCGTGGACGTGGCGACAATCGAGGAAGCTGGCCAGCGCGGTGACCAGGGAGCCGAAGTGCAGGGGGCCAGTCGGCGAGGGGGCAAACCGGCCGCAGGGGATGGCAGCCAGCGGGGCGCTGCCGAAAGGACTCAGCCCCCCATCTGGCGTTCGCGAATTTCGTCGAGGGTCTTGCAATCGACGCACTGGCTGGCGGTGGGGCGGGCTTCCAGGCGGCGGATGCCGATCTCGATGCCACAGCTTTCGCAATAGCCGTAATCGCCGGCATCCAGGGCGGCAAGGGCCTCATCGATCTTCTTCAGCAGCTTGCGCTCGCGGTCGCGGGTGCGCAGCTCCAGGCTGAAATCCGATTCCTGGCTGGCGCGATCATTGGGGTCGGGAAAGTTGGCCGCCTCGTCCTGCATGTGGTGCAGGGTGCGGTCCACTTCTTCCATCAGCTCGCGCTTCCAGGCCTGCAGGATGGCCCGGAAATGATCCTGCTGGGCCGGGTTCATGTATTCCTCGCCCTCATGCATGGGATAAGGCTCGAAGCCTTTCACCGGCGGATGAATGGGGGTCTGGGTGGATTGGTCGGTGGCCGCCATTGCGGTTGCTCCTTAAAGAGAATCGCCTGTCCCGAGCGTCATGCAAAAATAAACGGCAATTCTATACCAGATCGCCGCTGAACCCACAAGACGAGGTTGCGCTGCGCGTGACGAGGACAACAGGACGGTTAGGCGATCGCCGCCACCCTTTTGATCAGTAGGACGGAGGACCGCATACCATTTCCCCTGGATGACGAGTGAACTTGGGCGATCCCGGCGTCAGGGAGGTTGGGGGCTATATTGGCGGATGACGTCTGCGTACTCGAACCATGCGAGCTTGGGGGTCCGATCCTCTTCCAGCAGCCCGCTGTAGCGTTGGCGATCTTGCGGCTCGTTGGGGTTGTCCAGATATTCGTACCAGAAAAAGCCCGACGCTCCAGATTTCAGAACGTATTCAGCCATGTTGCGTAAGAACATCCGTTGCGCTTCCGGTGTACGGCCCTCGCCGCCATCTGACTTGAAACCCGTTTCCAGGAAGATCACGGGTTTGTCCCCGCTCGCCTTTTTCGCTGTGGCTACAACGCGGCATACATCGTCTGCAAAACCTTCCGTGACGGGTGCGGTAACAGCGGGATACATATGCAAACCAACAACATCGAAATCAGCGACCAGCGCCATCTCCTCAATGTAAAGCTGATGGCCTGGAACGGTCACAACCGAAAGCACAGTGGTTGCTGACTGGTCGATTTGCTTCACGGCCTCGTTCAAGGTGTGAATGATGCGCTTTTTGGCGACGGGGGACCAAAGGTGGGCGCGCTGCTTTGAAATGACGTGCTGATAATCCAGATTGAGTTCATTCTCCAGTGACCAATGGTGGATGTCGGCGTGATAGCGTTCCACGACTGCGCGAGCGTAACGGTCGAGGGCGTCCAGATATTCCCCCACCCGGAGATCAGCTGTCCATTCCGGTGCCACCGCCCGTTCTTGATTGTAGCCGTTGCCGATTTGGGCAATGATCTGAATGCCGTTGCGGGTTGCTTCTTCAGTTACCATGTCGAAGTAGCTGAAATCATAGGGCTCACCGCGCTGCGGTTCGATCCGCTTCCAAGCATAGTCGACACGGATCCAGCGGATACCATTTTCCGCCATCACCCGGAAGTCGTCCGGGTAGAGTTCGTAATCAGGCAGCGGGATGTGGTAGGCAGTCACGCCCCACATGAATCCGGCGGGCGCTTGTTGAGGCGGTGTTGCCGCGCAGTTGTTGCGACCTTCAAAAAATTGATCAAGCGGATTGCCATTGGCGGCAGTGCCCATGAGCGCGAAAATCATTATCAGAATGGGGGTGAGTTTACGCATTTGAATTTCTCCTTAAATCTTTATGCGATTTTCCAAACTGACTTAAGCGGGTGGCAGCAGCCAACGAACAATGCCGGTCAGCACCGATCCAAACAGCGCCAAGAAGATGATTTCCGGGGCATGCCACCAGCCGGGCTGACCGCCAAGCATGCGCTCGATTGCCTGGGGGCCGAGCGTGCTCCACACGACAATATGGGGCAGACCGCCCAGCACCGAAGCCAGCACATAATCTCGGCGAGTGACATGGAGGGTGGCCAACGCCCAATTGAGTGGTGGAATCGCGAACATCATCAGTCGCAAATAGAGCACTGTCCGAAACCCGTTTCCGTTGACCAGGGCAGTTGCCTTGGAGGGCAGCGCACTGAAGCACCGGGCGACGAATTCGTGGCCGAGTCGTTGGCCGATGAAATAAACGCAGTAACAGGCAATGGCCCAATAGATCAGCGTCAGAACAATGGTGGTGATTGGGCCATAGATGAGAGAGACGGCGATCAGGACGAGTACAGTGGGTACATTGAGCAGTACGCCCAGCACTCCCAGAATCATGATCGCCACCGTGCCGAAGGCGCCCCAGGATAGACCCAAGTGGCGTAGGAGCGCCACCAAGTCGCGGAGTCCTTCGCGGCTCAGGTTGGCCTCCAGGGGCAGGGCACGGGAGGCGGCCGCCAAGACCAGAATCACGCCGAGCAGAACGGTGAAGCGGAGTGCACTCGAAAACACCTTTCTTTTCCCCGGTTTCAGACTTGCTGAGGGAGACTCAACTGAAGGATGGCTGGGCATCGCCAACGCCTCCTTCGCAGCACATTGAAGAAACCGCACTTTGACTCGGCCAATCGATGGGACAGCGTTTCAACAGGACCTGCGCTATCTGCTCATCCTCTGAAGACAATAGATATTCCCCTTTGCTTTGCATGCGTGAACCCTGCTGGGAGTTGCGCGCGAGCACTGCCGCCAGCGCTTCCTCCTGCGGCAACGCATGCGCCGATTCCCCGATTGACGACAGGAGGTTGTGGACGTGTGCCAAGGGTTGATCCAGAAGATCTTCGTAGCGAATCAATGCACTGAAAAAGGCATTGCGCTGCTGTTGGAGTCGAGCGCTTTCGGCCATGTGGGACAGCCATTGCAGCGTGAAATAGCCTGTTGCGCTTTTTCGCCCGTCTCGGCGAAATTCCGCGTGGTTGAACAGCGGTACGGTTGCACCCAGTGTTTTACTTACAAAGGGAAGGACGCCCAGAGTGGACAGCAGCAGGTTGTCCAGTCTCCAGCGTCGCCAGATGTGATATTGCCGCTTGGAAAAATAGGCATTGAGGAAGGAATTGATGGTGGGGAGTGGGTCGCGGTAGAGAAAAAGGTTGTGCCAGCGGCCCGAGAGCGGTTCGAATAATGGGGCCGCGAAGAGGCACCAGCTGCGAAGCTTGATTAGAGGCCGGGTGGCTTTGGAGTCGCGGCAATGCAGGTGGTGGGAGAGCAGCCGGGTGCACCCGTCCATCAATTGGCGCAATTCCTGATCACGTTGCCCATCGGCCAGGCGTGAGAGGATCACAGCCTGGCTGTAAAAGTCGGGTTCGGAGACGGACTGGAAATTCCCGGTGATCCCCAGCAGCTGGCTGAGCAGGGTCGAACCACAACGCCCGGTACTGTGCAAAAAGACCGGAGCCGGTGCTTGATCAGCAGG
>JBATEM010000277.1:0-1769 GCA_049664005.1 Candidatus Macondimonas sp. | reverse complement strand
GCCCAGGCGCTGTACCAGCGCGCCGCCGGGTACGCCGGCCAGTCCTCGCGTGGACGCAGGGCGATCACCAATTCATTCATGTCGAGCTGCGCCGGGTCGGTGGCGGTTTCGGCCCGGCCGGTCTTGCCGTGCACCGAGGCGACTTCCGGGAAATCCATGATGATCCGGTCCTGCGCCGTCAGGATCCGGCGTGCCTCCTCGATGGCGATGCCCGGGAAGGTGGTCGGCATCACCAGCAGCGAGCCCTCGTTCAGTGGCGGCATGAACTCCGAGCCCAGACGCAGCGCCACCGGCACGGTGCCGAGCATCACCGCCAGCGCGGCAGCGGTGACGAGGAAGCGCCAGCGGACGACGAAGGCGGCGATGGGTCGGTAGATGCGACCCAGCAGCCGGTTGAGCGGGTTTTCGTCCTCGGTTCGGAAACGCCCTCGTTGTAACAGCATGACCATGAGCGGCGGCGCCAGGGTGATGGACAAAATGGCGGCGGCGAACATGGCGGCCGTCTTGGTGTAGGCCAGCGGCGCGAACAGCCGCCCGGACTGTCCCGTCAGGGTGAGTATGGGCAGGAAGCTCACCGTGATCAGCAGCAGGGAGAAGAAAATGGGCCGGCCGACTTCCTTGCAGGCGTCGATGATGATGCGCCGGCGGTCCGCCCCCGGCAGCGCCGCGGCCAGACGGGTATGGGCATTTTCGATCATCACGATGGCGGCATCGGACAGCTCGCCGATGGCGATGGCGATGCCGCCCAGCGACATGATGTTGATGCTCAGGCCGAGGTAGCGGATGGCGATGAAGGAGAACAGCGCCGATAGGGGCAGCACGATCATCGCCACCAGCGCCGAGCCGGCGTGCATCAGGAACACCAGGCTGATGAGGGTGACAATGATCCCTTCCTCGATGAGGGTGAGGCGCAGGGTGTCCACGGAACCGAGGATGAGTTCCGAACGGTCGTAGGTCGGGACCAGGCGCACTCCCTCCGGCAGGCCCAGTCCAGCGATCTGTTGCTTGAGGGCGTCGATGACATTCAGGGCATTGGCGCCGATACGCATGACCACGATGCCCCCTACGGTCTCGCCGCGCCCGTTCCAATCGGCGGCGCCGCGGCGAATCTCCGGTCCGAACTGCACGGTGGCGACATCGCGCAGGCGCACCGGCACACCGCCCGGACCGACGGCGACCACGCTGGCCTCCAAGTCGGCCAGCGTCCCCACGTAGCCGCGCCCGCGCAGCACAAATTCGCGGCCGGCGATCTCCAGCACCCGCGCCCCGACTTCAGCATTGGCGTCGCGCACCGCCCGCGTAATATCGGCCAGGGTCAGCCCATAAACGGTCAGTTTGCTGGGATCAAGTACGACTTGGAATTGGCGCTCGAAACCGCCCAGCGAGGCAATCTCGGCCACCCCCGACACCGCCTGCAAGACCGGTTTTACGGTGAAATCCTGCAGCGCGCGCAGTTCGGCCAGATCCAGTCGACCGCTCGTGTCTTCCAGCACATATTGGTAGATCCAGCCCACACCGCTGGCATCCGGGCCCAGGGTCGGGGTCACGCCGGGCGGCAGCAGTTGCTGCACCCGGCCGAGTTGTTCCAACACCCGTGTGCGCGCCCAGTAGATGTCCGTGCCGTCCGCGAAAATGGCGTAGGTGAAGCTCATCCCGAACATGGAGTAGCCGCGCACCACGCGCACACCCGGCGTGCTTTGCAGGGTCCGGACCAAGGGATAGGTGATCTGGTCTTCCACCAGATCCGGGCTGCGCCCCATCCATTCGGT
>JBATEM010000276.1:0-6030 GCA_049664005.1 Candidatus Macondimonas sp. | reverse complement strand
CGAATTTCCTCGGCCGCCGTGTCGGCGCCGTCGGAGCCGTGGACGGCATTGGCATCGATGCTGTCGGCAAAATCGGCGCGGATGGTGCCCGGCTCGGCTTTCTTGGGATCCGTCGCCCCCATCAGGGTGCGATTTTTCGCGACGGCGTCCGGACCTTCCAGGACCTGGATCATGACCGGCCCCGAAATCATGAAATTCACCAGATCGCGGAAAAAAGGCCGTTCACGATGCACGGCATAGAAACCTTCGGCCTGGGCCGCGCTGAGCTGCATCATGCGCGCTGCAATGACCTTCAGCCCCGCCTGTTCGAAGCGGGTGTAGATCTGACCCACCACGTTCTTGGCAACAGCATCGGGCTTGATGATGGACAGGGTACGTTCGACGGGCATCAAAGATTCTCCGGAGGATGGGGAAAACGCAGGATACAGGGTTTGATCGGCAACAACCGAGGGAGCGGACAGCGCGCCCAAAGTCGCCTAGTTTAGCCTTGCCACCCTCAGCGGCCAAGCGCTCAGAAGGTGACGCTTTCCCCGCAACCGCAGTTTTCCTTGACATTCGGATTGTGAAACTTGAATGCGGCATGGAGTCCTTCGCGCGCATAATCCAGCGACATCCCTTCCAGTAGGGGCAGAATGTCGCGGTTAACCACCACGCTGACCCCATGCTGCTGGAATACTTCATCATCGGGCGCCACCGCATCCGCGTAGTCCACCACATAGGACCAGCCGGAGCAGCCCGTGCGCTTGAGTCCCAGACGCAGGCCCAAGCCCGATCCGCGGCGCTGCAATTGCTGCCGCACCTGCTTGGCTGCCGTTTCCGTCAGGGTAATGGCCATCTCAATTTCCCTCTGTCCGTTAACCGAATTTCCCATCATCCCCCTGTGTCCCTGCGTTGTCATGGAAGTTCCCGATCCGCGCAGAAATCCACTGGGCGAGGCTCGCACCGAGCATGGCGATGTGGACACTCCCATTGCAGGATCAGTCAAGCCGAGAAGGCGGCCAAACGCAGAAAATGGATCATCAGCATCAGCCCGATCAACCCCGCCACCAGCCCCGCAAGCGCGGTCCAACGGGCCTGTTGTAGCATGTGCGCCTCGGATTTGATCGACAGGATAAAGGGCGTCCCGTCACTGGGTGCCGCGAGCCAGTCGCTTTCGGGCTGGTGCGCCGCCTCCTCATGCGCCGTTTCGGTCTCCGCGCGCGCGGCTTCGCGGGCCATGTCCCATTCCGCCAAGTCAACCTGGCCATCACCATCGCGGTCGAAACGCGCGCGCAAGGTGTCCGGATCGCGCTTCCATTCCGCCAATCGCTGAATCAACTGCGCGCGGGCATCCTGCCCATCCTGCGCGCGACGGGTGCGAAATTCCCCCAATACATAAATTTCCTGCCCCGACGGCAGTAATTTTTCCGTATAGCGGTAGGGCGTATCGGCAAGCCAGCCCCACCAGCTGGTGGGTGGCCCCGAGCGCGGCCACGGGGTCGATCCGTACCAGATCCTGACTTGAGCCGTGACTTGCGCACCATCGGGCCGAACCATACAGACGCCGGAGCCATCATCCAGCAAGAAGGGTACATCGCTGCGCCGCTGCGCCACGGTATTCCAGCGCCGCCGCCCGCCACTATCGCTATCCCGTCGGGAAACCGTGCATTCCCACCACACCGCCGGCTGAGCCGTCATCGGCGAAACCAGATGTTCTTCCGGGAGAGGGCGTGCCCGCCCGACCAGCTCCACCACACCCTGGGCCGCGGAACGGATGCGCGCCGTGGGGGTATCGCGCACCCACCGGATGCGTCGCAAGCTGGCATACCAGCCCCCGAATCCGCCCAGCATGAGCATAGCGGTCAGGCCGAGGAGTTCGGGATCCGCCATGGTGTCGCTCAACTCACGAACAGCGAACCCAGGGACACATCGGCCGTGTCTTCGGCGTCGAATTCAAGCAGATCAGCGCTCTCAAAGCGGAAGACGCGCGCCAGGATCACGTCGGGAAAGGTTTCGATGCGGATGTTGTTACGATTCACGCTGTCGTTGTAGAACTCGCGCCGATCGGCAATGGCATTTTCCAACCCGGTAATGCGCTCGCGCAAATGCTGGAAGGACGCATCGGCCCGCAGCTCGGGGTATTGCTCAGCGACCGCAAACAACTGCCCCAGCCCGGTACGTAACAGGGATTCGGCGCCACTCAAAGCCGCCATATCCTTTTTCTCCCGCGCCTGCCCCACTGCCGTGCGCGCGCTGATCACCCGCTCCAAGGTTTCCCGCTCGTGCTGCATGTAGCGGCGGCAAGTTTCCACCAGTTTGGGCAGTTCATCATGACGCTGACGCAGCAGCACGTCGATATTCGACCAAGCCTTGGAGACGTTGTGCTTGAGCCGCACCAGGTTGTTGTAGATGACAATGACATAGATAATTCCCACCAGCGCTATCGCTGCCAGCACCACCCAAACCATCAGCGGATCCATGATGTACCTTTCCCCCAGGGCTGCGACTGCCCATGCGTGAATTGACCCTGACCCGCCCGGATGACTGGCATCTGCACCTGCGGGATGGCGCCATGCTGACGGCCGTGCTCCCGGCTACGGCGACGGTGTTTGGCCGGGCGATTGTCATGCCCAACCTGCGTCCGCCCATCACCACCGTTGCGCAAGCCGCCGCCTATCGTGAGCGGATCCTGGCCGCTCGTCCCCCGCACAGCGACTTCGTTCCCCTGATGACGCTGTACCTGACGGATGCCACCGCGCCAGAGGAGTTGCGCCTGGCCCGGCAGTCCGGCTTCATCCACGGGGTCAAGCTCTATCCAGCGGGCGCCACGACCCATAGCGAAGCCGGTGTCACCCATATCGACCGGATCCTTCCGGCGCTTGAGATGCTGGCTGAAATCGGGTTGCCGCTGCTGGTCCATGGCGAGGTGACCGATTCCAACGTGGATGTCTTCGACCGGGAGGCCCGCTACATCGACACGGTTCTGGGTCCGCTGCTGGAGCGCCTGCCCGGGCTCAAGCTCGTATTCGAGCACATCACCACCGCCCAGGCGGTCGACTTTGTGCGCAGTCGTGCCCACGGACTGGCGGCAACCCTCACCCCTCAGCACCTGCTCTATAACCGCAATGCGCTGTTTCAAGGTGGGCTGCGCCCCCATTATTACTGCCTGCCCGTGCTCAAGGCCGAACACCACCGCAGCGCCGTGCTGGAAGCAGCCACCTCGGGCGATCCGCGCTTTTTCCTCGGCACCGACAGCGCGCCACATCCCCGTACGGCCAAGGAAAACGCCTGTGGATGCGCCGGGATCTACTCCGCTCCCCTGGGCCTGCCGCTCTATGCCGAAGCATTCGAACAGGCCGGTCATCTCGGCCGGCTGGAAGCCTTCGCCGCCTTTCACGGCGCGGATTTCTATGGACTGCCGCGCAACCAGGCAAAAATCACCCTGATCCGCGAAAATTGGCGGGTCCCGGCAAGCTACCCAACGCCTGATGGCGAGCTGATTCCATTGCGAGCAGGCGAGGTATTGCCGTGGCGGGTGGCAACCGATACCCAAAACCGCCCGTGGGCGGGAGACCATCCATGACCCAGCCTGCGAGCACCCTGATGCAACGGTTCCGGGGGTTTCTCCCGGTGGTGGTGGATGTCGAGACCGGCGGCTTCAATGCCCAGACCGATGCCCTGCTGGAAATCGCCGCCGTGCCGCTGGGTCTCGATGCGGCCGGTTTGCTACAACCGGGGACGGTACATTCCTTCCATGTCCAGCCCTTTGCCGGAGCCAATATCGAAGCCGCGGCCCTGGCCGTAAACGGCATCAATCCGCATCATCCCTTGCGGCCCGCGCTACCCGAGGCCGAGGCGCTGCGGCGCATTTTTGGCGAAATCCGGGGGAAAATGCGGGAAACGGGCTGCCATCGAGCCATTCTGGTGGGACACAACGCCCACTTTGACCTGGGCTTCCTGAACGCCGCAGTGGCCCGCAGCGGCGTCAAGCGCAACCCCTTCCATCCCTTCAGTTGCTTCGACACCGTCACCTTGGGCGGGGTGGCCTATGGGCAAACGGTGCTGCGCCGGGCAGCGCTCCTGGCTGGACTCGCCTTCGACCAGACGTCAGCCCACTCCGCGGGCTATGACGCGCAACAGACGGCGGAATTGTTCTGTCGGGTGGTGAACGCCTTCCGTGGCGTCTATGAACAAAACATCCTTGACAGCGAAAATGCGGTGATAGCGGATGAGGACGATCAGGCGGGCTGATCAATCTTGTTGCTGCTCGCCTCCAGCAGACGCTGCAACTCCCCGCTTTGATGGAGGCTCACGGTGAGGTCACATCCCCCGACCAATTCCCCGCCGATATACAGTTGGGGAAACGTGGGCCAGTTGGCGTAGACCTTGAGCCCCTCCCGCAACTCGGGTTCCTCCAGGATATTCACGGTAGCGAAGGGAGTTTTGGATTCTTTCAGAATGCCGCTCACCTTGGCGGAAAAACCGCACATCGGGAAATCAGGCGTACCCTTCATGAAAAGCAAGACCGGCTGGCTTTTCAGCAGGGTCTCGATTTGACTGACCAGTGCATCGTTCATGACACAGACTCCTTGAAACGCGAAAAATACGAATGGGACAAAGTCACCACGACACGGCCTTGACAGCGTATCACAACAGGCCATGAGCCGCCTGGAGCGATCCTGCAAGCAAACCCGCTCCCGAGCCCGAGATCTCCAAATGCCTGCCAAGATTGCGCCTGTCCCTCAAGACATCGCTGGCATGACGACCGGGCGGCGCTTGAAGTCGATCTTCAGTGGTTCCCTCGGCAACCTGGTGGAATGGTATGACTGGTACGCCTATGCCGCATTCTCGCTGTACTTTGCGCCTGCGTTCTTTCCCAGGGGGGACCCGACTTCCCAGTTGCTGAACACGGCGGCCATCTTTGCCGTGGGCTTTCTGATGCGACCGCTCGGCGGCTGGCTGCTGGGCCGTTCTGCCGATCGTCATGGCCGCAAGTCGGCGTTGATGCTGTCGGTGCTGATGATGTGCGCCGGTTCTCTGATCATCGTCCTGACCCCCGGCCATGACCGTATTGGCATCGCCGCGCCCATCCTGCTTGTGATCGCGCGGTTGTTGCAGGGACTCAGCGTCGGCGGCGAGTACGGTGCATCGGCCACCTATCTCAGCGAGATGGCCAGCCGTGCGCATCGCGGCTTCTGGTCAAGCTTCCAGTATGTGACCCTGATCATGGGTCATCTGCTCGCGCTGACGGTGCTGCTGGTGCTCCAGAAATTCCTGAGCGAAGCCGAACTGCGCGACTGGGGATGGCGCGTCCCCTTCGCCATCGGCGCGCTGGCCGCGATCGTGACGTTCTTCCTCCGTCGCAACATGGAAGAGACCGCCGCCTTCACCCATCAGCAAGACGACCCGATGCAGCGCCGGCGCGAAGGCACGCTGCGTGAACTACTGCAACATCGACGGGCGGTACTGACGGTGATCGGCCTGACCTTGGGCGGTACAGTGGCGTTCTATACCTACACCACCTACATGCACAAGTTTCTGGTCAATAGCGCCGGTTTTGACAGGCAGGCCGCTGCGCTGCTCAACGCCGGCACGCTGTTGGTATACATGCTGATTCAGCCCGCCGTGGGCGCGCTGTCCGACAAAATCGGGCGGCGCCCGGTGCTGATCGCCTTCGGGGTGTTGGGTAGCCTGCTGACCGTGCCCATCCTGAGTCAACTCCAGGACGTGCAAACCGTCACGCAGGCGTTCTGGCTGATCCTGGGAGCGCTCACCATCGTCAGTTTCTACACCGCGATCAATGCCATCGTGAAAGCCGAACTGTTTCCGGTCGAAGTACGGGCGCTGGGCGTCGGTCTGCCCTACGCGCTCACGGTCGCCCTGTTTGGTGGAACCGCCGAATTCGTGGCCTTGTGGTTCAAGAGTCACGGCATGGAAAGCGGCTTTTATTGGTATGTCACTGTGTGCATCGCCTGTTCCCTGATGGTCTACCTGATCATGCCGGACACGCGATCCCACTCCCGCATGGCAGACGATTGAATGTGTCATTCG
>JBATEM010000275.1:0-3446 GCA_049664005.1 Candidatus Macondimonas sp. | reverse complement strand
CACGCCGCAGGCGCGGGACCAGATGGTGGGTGTGGGTTTCTTCCCAGATCAGCGGTGGCAACAGCCGGATCACCCGTTCGGCAGTGACATTGATCAGGATCCCTTCTTCCAGCGCCAAGGCCGGAAGAGTGGGAACGGGCCGATCCAGCTCGATACCGATCATGAGGCCCTGGTGGCGAATCTCGCACACCATGGACAGCTCCTGCAGGGCCTCACGCAAGGCGGCGACCAGACGCTCGGCTGTTCCTGCGACGGCTTCCACCCGTCCCTCGGCAGTTAGCGTTTCGATGACCGCCAGGGCAGCGCGACAGGCCAGTGGATTGCCGCCAAAAGTGGTGCCGTGGCTGCCGGGCTGGAGCGCCTGGGCGGCGGGTCCCCGTGCCAGGCAGGCGCCGATCGGCACGCCGTTGCCCAGGGCTTTCGCCAGCGTCATGACATCGGGCTGGATGCTGGCGGCCTGATGGGCGAACCAGGTGCCGCAGCGCCCCATGCCGGACTGGATCTCATCGACCATCATCAGCCAGCCTTGCCGGTCACACAGGGCGCGTACCCCGGCCAGATACGATGCCGACGCGATGCGAATGCCGCCTTCGCCCTGGACCGGCTCCAGCAGGACCGCAATGATGCCGGCTTCTTCCTTGGCGAGCCGTTCCAGGGCCGCCAAGTTCCCGAAAGGAATGCGGATGAAGCCGTCCACCAGGGGGCCAAAACCTTCCTGGGCCTTGGCGTTGGCGGTGGCGGTCAGGGTGGCCAGGGTGCGGCCGTGAAAAGCGCCCTCCATGACCACGATGCGCGGCAGTGTGAGCCCCCGCGCGTGGCCCAGGCGGCGGGCCAGTTTGATGGCGGCCTCGTTGGCCTCGGCGCCGGAATTGCAGAAAAATACCCGGTCCATGCCAGCGAGCTGGCACAGCCGATCTCCCAGTTGCTCCTGCAAGGGAATGCGGTAGAGGTTGGAGGTGTGCAGCAAGGTGGCCGCCTGATCAGCCACGGCGGCAGCCACGGCGGGATGGGCATGGCCCAGGCCACAGACGGCGATTCCGCTCAAGGCATCGAGATAGCGTTGACCATCCTCGTCCCACAGCCACGCCCCTTCACCGCGGACGAACGCAACCGGCAAACGGGCATAGGTCGACATCAAATGTTCCGTCATGGTGGTTGGCGTCCATGGATTATTTTTGTTGTCCAGGAGCGGCTTGGCGATGTCCGTTTCCTGAGATGTAAAACAAAGGCGGGGCCGTCCACGCCGGACAGCCCCGAGGTCTTGATCGCCTGATTCGGTTAGGCAGCGAAGTTCTTCGCCACGAAGTCCCAGTTTACCAGATTCCAGAACGCTTCCATGTACTTGGGGCGGGCGTTGCGGTAGTCAATGTAATACGCATGCTCCCAGATGTCACAGGTGAGCAGGGGCACCAGGGTGGTATCGGTGAGGGGCGTGGCGGCGTTGGAAGTTTCCACGATCGCCAGACTGCCGTCGGCCTTCTTCACCAGCCAGCCCCAGCCGGAGCCAAAGTTGGCAATGGTCTGTTCCGTGAAGGATTTCTTGAATTCCTCGAAGGAGCCGAAGCTTTTGTCGATGGCGGTGGCCAGGGCGCCGGTGGGCGTGCCGCCGCCCTGAGGGCTCAGGCAGTTCCAGTAGAAAGTGTGGTTCCAGACCTGCGCGGCTTGATTGAACAGCTTGCCGGTGGCCTTGCGGATGATCTCTTCCAGGCTCAGGTCGGCGTATTCCGTATTGGGGATCAGGCCGTTGAGGGTATCGACATAGGTCTTGTGGTGCTTGCCGTAGTGGTATTCCAGGGTTTCCTTGGAAAAATGCGGTTCCAGGCCATCCAAGGCATAGGGCAATTCGGGAAGGGTATGGACCATCGGAGGACTCTCCTGTGCAGAATGTAGGGGGAAGAAACCAGGCGCTCAAGCGACGCCGTTTACCTGAAGGGGGGAGCGGCGCCACCCCGGTCAGGCCGATAGTTTGAAGTGAAGTTTTTACCATAGGCGATCCTGCGGATTGAATGCAATGCATCGGGTCCTGGCCGCTGTTGGCGGCAGACTCTTAACGGTTCGAAACACGGTTGATTTACGCTCGCGATTGGATCAGTTCAATGGCATAGCCGTCCGGGTCCCGGATGAAGGCAATGTGCGTCGTGCCATGTTTCATGGGGCCGGGCTCCCGGGTGATCATCCCGCCGCGCTGACGCAGCGTCTCGCAAGCGCCATAAAGATCTTCCACACCAATGGCGACATGCCCAAAGCCATTGCCCAGTTCGTAATGATCGGTGTCCCAGTTGTGGGTCAGTTCCACCACCGCCGTGGTGGATTCCTCTCCGTAGCCGACGAAAGCGAGCGTAAACCGGCCCTCCGGATAATCCTGGCGGCGCAACAGACGCATCCCCAGCACTTCGGTATAGAAGGCCAGGGATCGCTCCAGATCGGTCACGCGCAGCATGGTGTGAAGGATTCGCATAATGATGGCTCCAAAAGAGATACCGATCCGGCGTTTTCCCGATCACGGTATCGGCAAGAAGAGCGGAACGATGGGAGTTGGGGCGACTTTGTCTTGAACGGCGACCCATCATTGATTACGGTGCCGTTCCATTCCCCTCACCATGAAACTGGCCCTGTTTCAAGGGCTGGTTCTCTAGAGTGACTTTTGTTCGTGACAATCGTTCCATTCATTTCGCCCATTTCCGTTCACCCAGCACCTAAGCTTGCACGCCAGCAAGATTTTTGGCATCTCGCCCGTCGAGGCGCTGGATCGAGCGTAGCGTCATTGGCGAGATGTGAACCTTACGCCGTGACGGTGCAGGCGCTCAATGGCCAGCGCAGGCTCAGACCCGTCGCCAGCCGGGCAATGTCCCGTTCCCGGTCGCGCATCAGGGCGTGGGCGGCATCCACGGTGATCGGCATGAAGCCCACCGCGTCGCCAGGGCGCAATTGTCCTAGCCGTGGCCAATCGATGCGGGCGACGGTGCCCAGCACCGGGTAGCCGCCCGTGGTCTGACGCTCGGGACCCAGGACGATGGGTTGGCCGTCCGGGGGAAGCTGGATGGTGCCGAAAGTCACGCCCGCCGACAGGCGTTCCGGGCCGTCCGGCAGCGATAGCGTGGGACCCGACAGGCGCAATCCCATGCGGTCACACTGGCTGCTGATGCGATAACGGTTTCCCGCCAGTCCCTGCTGTTCGTGTTCCGGCAGGGCGGCCCAGTCCGTATCGGGGATGAAGCGCAGGCGCGCAGGGTGATTAATCGGGATATCTGCCATATGTGTCACCCACCAGCGGGACCATGTCGGGCGGTCGGGGTGCTGCGGCGGCGGCAGGTGGGCAGTTCCCAGGGGCAGGCAGTCGCCAGCCTGCAACGGGCGTCCTGCCAGTCCGCCCAGTGCGGCCCTTGAGTCGGTGCTGCGGCTGCCCAATACCTGCGGCACGTCAAGCCCCCCATCCACGGCCAGAC
>JBATEM010000274.1:0-5481 GCA_049664005.1 Candidatus Macondimonas sp. | reverse complement strand
CCGGAATTCGCGAAGGACGGCGAGCAGACCCTGACCAAGGGCGAGATCGGCGGCGGTTATCGCAGCAACGGCGATGCCTATCGCGGTCACCTGTCGGCGACGCAGGCCAGCGAGCACATCAGCCTGCGCTATGACGGCGCCTACGCCCAGTCGGACAACTACGACGCCGGCGGCGATTTCAAGAATTTCACCGCCACCGGACGCCCGGGCCAAGATCTCCCGCGCGATGAAGTCGGCTCCACCGCCTACGAGGTGCAAAGCCACCAGCTTGGCCTGGCATTCAAGGATGGCGAGCAACTGATCGAGGCCAAGGCCGGCTATCAGGACATCCCCTATCAGAACTATCCCAACCAGCGCATGGACATGGTGGACAACACCGAATACCGCTTCAACCTGCGCTACCGAAACCGCTATCAGTGGGGCAGTCTGGATGGGCGCGCCTACTACGAAGATGTCGATCACAAGATGGATTTCGGCGACGACAAGCAGTTCATTTACGGCGCAGCGCCCGGAATCGTGGCCCCCGGCATGCCGATGGAGACCGAGAGCCAGAACATCGGCGCCAAGCTGATGGGAAGCATCGACCTCACCGAGGCCGACATCCTGCGTCTGGGCGGGGAATACCAGCGCTATCGCCTCGACGACTGGTGGCCGCCCTCACCGGCGGATCTGACCGGCATGCTCAATGCCCAAGGCGAACAGGCCACCTTCGGCGGCATGGCGCCGAACACCTTCTGGAACATCAAGGACGGCCAGCGCGACCGAATGGCCGTGTTCGCCGAGTGGGAACGCACAATCGACGCCCAGTGGAGCACGCTCCTCGGCGGGCGCTACGAGCGGGTGACGACCGATGCCGGACCGGTGCAGGGCTACAACGACATCAACGCCGGTTACGCACAGTCGGCAGCGGCCTTCAATGCCCGGGATCGCGAACGCGACGACAACAACGTCGATTTGACAGCCTTGGCCCGTTATCTGATCGATCCGACCAAGGACCTCGAGTTCGGTTACGCCATGAAGACCCGCTCGCCGAATCTCTACGAGCGCTATTCCTGGTCTCAGCACGGCATGGCATTGATCATGAACAATTTCGTGGGTGACGGAAACGGCTATGTGGGCAATCCAGATCTCGATCCCGAAACGGCGCACACGGTCTCGGCCAGTTTCGACTGGCACAGCGCAGACCACGCGCGGGGACTCAAGGTCACGCCCTTCTATACCTATGTCACCGACTACATCGACGCCCAGCGCTGTGCCGGAAGCGGCATGATGATGGACGCGTTATGCGGCGGACCCACCAACGACACCGCCCGAGATCGGTTCGTCCACCTGCAATATGTCAACGAAACGGCAGTGCTCTACGGCATCGACCTGTCCGGCCACCTGCCGCTCGCCGAAACCAGCTTGGGCGCCTTTGGGCTCAAGGGACTGGTGAACTACACCAAGGGTGAGAATCGCGACACCGACGATGGGCTCTACAACATCATGCCGCTCTACGCCAAGGTCGCCCTCACTCACCTGCAGGGCCCTTGGGACAATGCCGTGGAACTGGTGATGGTCGATGCCAAGGACGACCTCTCAGATGTGCGCAACGAGATCGAGACCGCCGGATACACGCTGATCAACTTGCGCGGTGGCTACGCACAGCAGCGCGTGCGCGTGGATTTCGGCGTCGAGAACCTGTTCGATACACTCTACGACTTGCCCACTGGCGGCGCCTATGTCGGCCAGGGCACTACCATGTCCACAAATGGCATTCCCTGGGGCATCGCCGTGCCGGGTCTGGGCCGCACGGTCTACGCTGCCGCCACGCTCAAGTTCTGATCGGTGTTACCGCGGAACCGGCCGTCGTCATGGCGCCGGCTCCGCGGTTTTCGGCCCATGGCTGTGGCCACGCAGAAGGCGGTGCGCACGCAGGCCAGCCCCGATTGCGGTCCCGTGCACAGACGCTTCCTCCTCACTCTTGCCCAGCGATCCGGCAATTTGCGGGCGGGTGAGCGCGCCTGGCGAAACCGACGTGACCGGACCTGCCCCCGAGCGGGTGGAGGCATGGACGCGCGCGGTTATCACAATTACGACAAACCGACCGATCGCGCGGCAGTGTTCGCCGGGCTGTCAGGTACCGGCTCGGTCGAGACGCTTGAGCAGGCGATGCAGGTTGGCCGGATCAAGGCCCAGCTCGCGCGCCGCGGCAGTGCGGTTGTCCCCATGGTGTGCCAGCGTATCCGCCACCATTCTGTACTTGAAGGCATCCACGGCTTCGCGCAGGGTGAGCCCGCGGGGTGGGACGTCTGTTGGCGGCATGGCTACAGGAGGGGTAGCAGTCGGCGCGAGGTCCAGATGCAGGGCGTGTAGGGTCACGATGCGCGACGGACTGGGTTGTTGTTGCGCTACGGCCCGGACAGCTGCTCGGCTGATGAGGTGTTCGAGCTCGCGCACGTTGCCGGGCCAGGGCTGAAGCTGCAATGCGGTCTGCGCATCGGACGCCAGGCGCAGACCACGCAGACCCAAGCGAGCCCGGTTCTCCTCCAAAAAGCCACCGGCCAGCAGCAGCACGTCGCGCCCGCGCTCGCGCAGCGGTGGCACATGCAGCGGGTAGACGCTCAGGCGGTGATAGAGGTCAGCCCGAAAGCGTCCTGAGCGCACCTCGGCGGCGAGATCGCGGTTGGTGGCGGCCAGTACCCGTACGTCGACGCGATGCTCCCGGTCCGAACCCAGTCGCTCGATCTGTCCACTCTGTAGAACGCGCAGCAGTTTGGCCTGAATGGGCATCGGCATTTCGCCGATCTCGTCCAACAGCAAGGTGCCACCGTCGGCGAGTTCGAAGCGGCCGCGCCGCTCGCCGACCGCGCCGGTGAAAGCACCGCGCACATGACCGAACAGTTCGCTTTCGACGAGATGTTCCGGCAGCGCCGCGCAGTTCAGGGTGATCAATGGACGGGCGGCTCGGCGCGAGCGGGCATGAATGGCCTGAGCCACCAGCTCCTTGCCGGTGCCGGTCTCGCCGGTGATCAGCACGGTGAGATCCGTGTCGGCGACGGTATCGATCTCCTGCTCCACATGGCGCATCGCCGCACTGTGTCCGACAAGAGTCCGGCCGCCGCTTGGACCCTGGGTTTCGAACAATAAGCGAGCCACCTGCTGGTCCTGCTCGGCGCGCCGGGCGAGACGCTCGAGACGCTCCACAGCCACCACGGTGGCCGTCGCTAACGTGGCAAATGCCTGCAGTACGACAGGATCACACGCATCAAAGGCCTCGGGCTGCAGAGCGTCCAGCGTGAGCAACCCCCATAGGCGCTCCTCGACATACAGAGGACAGCCCATACAGTCGTGGATTTCGAGTTGCCCGCTCAATCCTTCCACCAGGCCGTCATAAGGATCAGGAAGATCACAATGACTGGGTAGCCTGGTGGGACCGGACCGGTTCACCATCGTCAGCAGACGGGGATGGTCGGCCAGGCGGAAGCGCCGGCCGAGCGTGTCATGGCTGAGCCCCGTGACGGCAATCGGCACGAGGCTGTCGCCTTCCAGGCGCAGCAGGGCCGCGGCATCACACGGAAACACCGTGCGCAGTCCCTCGAGCAGGGCGCGATAGCGTTCTACGGGGGCAATCTCGCGGGGCAGATTCCCGACCAGCCGGACAAAGGTGGAAAAGGCAAGAGATAAAGTCATTTTGACATCGTCTGATGTGATATTGACATGAATTGAATCTGGTCATTTTGATACGAAAAAAAATTAACCTCAATTATTTCAGAAGCTTTTTCCATGGCATGAAAACTGTAAACGGGAGAGCAGGCGCGATCGGCGCGCCGCCATGATTCGATCCCGAGGACGACCCCATGCTTTCCGCCCAACACCGCGACATCGTCAAGGCCACCGTTCCGCTGCTCGAAGCGGGCGGCGAGGCGCTGACCCGGCATTTCTACGGCGTCATGCTTGCCGAGTACCCCGAGGTGCGGCCGCTGTTCAACCAGGCGCACCAGGCCAGTGGCGCGCAGCCACGGGCACTGGCCAACGGCATCCTGCAATACGCCCGACACATCGACCGACTGGACGCGCTCGGTCCGCTGGTCGGGCAGATCGTCAACAAGCACGTGTCGCTGCAGGTGCTGCCGGAGCAGTACCCCATCGTCGGCAGTTGTCTGCTGCGCGCCATCCGCGAAGTGCTCGGGCCGGAGGTGGCGACCGACGCCGTCATCGACGCCTGGGCCGCGGCCTATCAGCAGCTCGCGGATCTGCTGATCGGCGCCGAGGAAGACGTGTATGCGACCGCTGCGGCAGCAGCTGGCGGCTGGCGCGGCGCGCGGCGGTTCGAGATCGTGCGCAAGGTGCCGGAGAGCGCCGAGATCGCATCGCTGTACCTCAAGCCGGCCGACGGCGGCGCCGTGATGACGTTTCAGCCGGGCCAGTACATCGGCCTCACGCTCACCATCGACGGGCAGGAAGTGCGGCGCAATTACTCGCTGTCCGCGCCGCCGAACGGCAGCGGCTATCGCATCAGCGTCAAGCGCGAACCCGGCGGCGTGGTGTCGAACCACCTGCACGAGGCACTCGGCGTCGGGGCGGCGATCGATCTGTTCCCGCCGGCCGGCGATTTCGTGCTGCAACCCGGAGAAAGGCCGCTGGCGCTGATCAGCGGCGGCGTCGGCATCACCCCCACGCTGCCCATGCTGCACGCGGCGCACGAACAGCGTCGGCCGGTCACCTTCGTGCATTTCGCGCGCAGCGCCGCCGTGCATGCGTTTCGTGACTGGGTGGACGACCTGGTGGCGCGCAGTCCGCAGGCATGGCGCTTCTATTGTCACGAGGAAGCCGGCACTCTACCCGTGGACGCCCATGGCCGGGTGAGCACCGACCTGTTGGCGCGTTGGCTGCCGCAGGCGCGCGACATGGACGCCTACTTCATCGGCCCGCCACCGTTCATGGCGGCCGTGAAGCGCGCCCTGGGCGAGCTCGGCGTACCGCCGGCGCAGATGCACTGGGAATTCTTCGGCCCGGCGGCGGCGCTGGAGACCTGAGAGCTTGTGAATTTTTCAAGCTCTCAGGCCGGCCAGGGATGGCCGATCGCACATCGGGCACTTGCGTGCTCGATGTGCGGGAGCGAGTCCGGGCGTGTACCGGACTCGCGACATCTGCGTTTTCCAAGGAGGAATCCACCATGCCCCATGACAACCCCATCCACCAGCTCACGCACGAGCATCACCACATCCTGCAGGTGGTGCACGGCCTGAGCGCCATCGATCAGGAACTGGCGGCAGGCCGTATGCCGGACCTCGCCCGCCTGCGCGACATCGTCGCTTTCATGCGCGAATTCGCCGACCAGTGCCATCACGCCAAGGAAGAAGCCATCCTGTTCCCGGCCATGGAGGACAAGGGCGTGCCGCACGACGACTGTCCGCTGGAAGGACTGCTGCGTGAACACGCCAGGGGGCGCGAACTGGTCGGCGCGCTGGCAACCGCGACCGCGGCGCTGGCCGGCGG
>JBATEM010000273.1:0-3094 GCA_049664005.1 Candidatus Macondimonas sp. | reverse complement strand
CGCCTGCAGGGCCGCCAGCGCCAGTTCGCCGGCGCGTCCTTCCGGCAGGCGCACGTCGATGCGGCTGATGCGCCCGTCCATCGCCAGCAGTTCCTGAGCGGCGGCGATGTCCATCAGCATCAGCCCGGACAGGTCGCGGTCGGTGCTCGCATCGTCCAGCACGTCGGCCACGGTCACCGTGCCTCGCCCCAGGGGCAGCAGCAGTTCCAGCGGATCGCCGGGCACAAGACCAAGCGCCGCGGCTGCCCGTCCCGAAACCCAAGCCTGGCCCGGCTGGGTGACCCCCCGCACCGCGCCGAGCAGGCCGCCACCCGTGGCCAGTACAGCACCCGTGGCTCCCATTTGGCCCCGGCCCAGAGCGAATTCGGCGGTGCCGTCCACGCCCAGCAGCCGGAAGCTGTGGCCGGGCCGGTTGGCCACACTGACCGTGGCCTCGATGATCGGGGCCAGCGGCGTTTCCCAGCCGCCCAACCTCAGATCCCGGTAGACCGTTTCGGGCAGTCCATCGGGACCGGCGAGGATCTGGTGAGTGGCCTCGCCCACGACGGCGGCCATGGAGGTCTTGAGGGCCAGCCGGGCACTGGTGCTGGCCAGGTCCACGGCGACCACGACGCCCACGCCCAGGGCGATGCCCAGCACCGAGAGGGCGGTGAGCCAGCGGTGCCGGGTCAAATGGCGCCAGCCGGCCCGGATGTGCAGCGGAATCATGGGGCGGCAGTCGGTGCGGATTCAGGCACCAACCGGCCCTGTTGCAGGCGCAGGATGCGGTCGGCATGACGCGCCAGATCGGGGCTGTGGGTGACCAGGATCAAGGTCTTGCCGAACTGGCGTACCAGTTGGTCCAGCAATTCCGCCACCCGGTTGCCGGTGGTCGGATCCAGGTTGCCGGTGGGTTCGTCGGCGAGAATCAGGTCCGGCTCGTGGATCAGGGCGCGGGCCACGGCGACCCGTTGCTGCTCGCCACCGGACAGGGTGTCGGGGAAGCGATCCTCATAACCGGCCAGATCGACGGCCACAAGCATGTCGATCACGGCGCGGTCCGCCGCGCGGCCGCCCCGCCCCAGCAGTTGCAGCGGCAGGCGCAGGTTTTCCGCCACCGTCAGGGTGGGCAGCAGGTTGAAGAACTGGAACACGAAGCCAACCCGCCGGCGGCGCAACAGTGTGCGTTCCCGTTCGCTCAGGGTGGTGATGTCGATGCCGCCCACCTGGACCGTGCCGGCCTGGGGGCGGTCGATGCCGCTGATGAGGTTGAGCAGGGTGGATTTGCCCGAGCCGCTGCGGCCCACCAGCGCCACAGCCTCGCCAGGGTGGATGTCCAGCGCGGCATCCTCCAGCACGCGGTGCCAGCCGCCCGGTTCGGGGTAGCCGTGGCTTACGCCCTGCAGGCGCACCATGGGCTCAGCGCCGTTCACCCAGCCGCTCCAGATCAACCTGGCCGGTGTAGCTGAAAGGAATCGGCGGTAGCCAGGGCAGCGCCAGCTCGATTTCCCCGCTGATGCGGTATTCCAGCTTGGGGCGGGGCGCGAGCAATGCGCTCATCAGGGAGCCGGCCAGTTTCAGCATGGACAGGCGCACCTCGACGTCAAAGCAGGTGGCGTCGCGGGCGGGAATGCGGAAGGGCTCCGCCGTCTGGCCCTTGGCGAAGCGCTGGCCGGAGAGTTCGACCCGGTAGCGGAAGGCGCGCACACCCAGGGCGATGCGATTGGGATTGTGGAGTCGGATGCCGAGTTGGCCGCGCTGTTCCATCAGCCCCATCTGGCGCAATTTCAGGCCGGTCACGGAGATTTCCGGGGTTTTGATCCAGCGCCGGAGCAGCCGGATGGCCTGCCGCTTGAGGCGGGAGCGCAGGCCGGACTGGGCCTGAGACGCCGGCGGAATGGGGGGTAAGCTTTCGTTGTGTTCCAGATCCATCTGGAAAAGCCCTCCTGGGTTGGCGATGTCGCCGGTTTGCGGGAACTCAGCGCGCCCGGTTCAGGGCAACCTCGCCCTTGCGTGAGAAGGGGAAGGGGCCCGTCATGGGAATGTTGGGCTCCACCTCACCGCTGATCTCATAGTCCACGCGGCCGTTGAAGTTGGTGGCCATGTTGGCGGCCTGGGCGGCCAATTCCAGCGCGTTGGTGCGCACTTGGAGCTTGACGTCGGTTTCCCCTTTCGCCGGGACCGTGAAGGCCTCATCCGTATCGCCCTCGGCCACTTGGAGTCCAGCGAGCGCGATCTTGTAGCGCACCGTTCGCACCGGCAAAGGAACCGGATTGGGGTTTTTCACATGCAACACCAGTTGGGTGCGCTGCGACAGCAGCCCCATTTCCAGCAGGCGCACCTCGCGCAGGCTGACTTCGGGCCGGTCGAGGGTGTGCTCGATCACGCTGCGGCAGCCCAGCGTCATCAACAGGGACATCCCTGCCAGCAGGGCGGCGAGGCGCATCAGGGTTCGGTGGCGCATCATGTCATTCCGGAGTGGCGGTCGGTGGCGAGCGTATGGGGTTGTCATCTTAGCCCATCCCTCCGGGGAAGGACCAAAAAAGGCCGCGGTCGCGCGTGGCGCAGGTCAGCCGGTCTTGACCGATCGGTCGGGACGAAGCCGCCCGGATCGGTGCCGGTCGCATCCTCAAAGGCTTGTTCAGCGTGCAGCAATGGGCCGTCACCGCAATGGTCCCGTTTGACAGAAGAGAATGGAAAAAATCCCGTTCCCCATGCATCATTCACCGCGTGTCTGGCCCAGCACGCGCCTCACACGACTTCCCCCCGGAAATGGAACCGCCGCGACGGGCCACGGTCACTTTCATTTCGCACGCTCAAAAATACCCATTTCCAAAATCCCTCCGGCTTATAGATGCGCTGACATGTATATCGAGAAACGCGATGGCTTCATTCGGTCCTTCCATCCCGCCTGCCGGGCTGCGCTTGGCGTGGTCATAGGCCTCTTGCTCGCTGCGGGACCCGCCCAGGCGGGACAGTTCTTCGGCTTCGAACATGCCGTTGAGATTGCGCGGCGCAAAGTGGCGCAACCGCATGTGGAGCCGCCCAGCAATCTGCCGCGCCAGTTGGCGGAACTGGATTACCAAGGCTACTACGGCCGCATCCACTATCGCCC
>JBATEM010000272.1:0-11053 GCA_049664005.1 Candidatus Macondimonas sp. | reverse complement strand
TTGGGATATTTCCTTGCAGTGCATACCGATCGTTTGCAGGAAGCCCAGGACTTGATCCAGCGCGCCCTGGCCATGAATCCGGATAACCCGGCGATCCTGGATAGCCTGGGCTGGGTGTATTTCCGTCAAGGCGATCTGGAAGCGGCAGATCGCTATCTCGTGCAGGCCTATGAGCAGCTGAGCGATCCGGAGGTGGCGGCTCATCTGGGTGAGTTGCGCTGGCGCCAGGGGCGGCGCGGCGAAGCGCGCGAGATCTGGGGCAAGGCCCACAGTGCTTTCCCGGATCATCCGATATTGCGCCAGACCCTGCGCCGCTACGGCCAGGAATGAGCGGGTTGAGGCCAGGGCTTGGGCTATGGATCGGCACAGCGGTGCTTGTCCTCACGGCTTGCGCTCCCTTTCGCCCCGCGCCGCCCGCCGCACCGCAGATGTCCGAGGAATCAGGCTCGGCACTGCGTTGCGTGGATCAATGGGCGTTGCAGGGTCGGATGGCATTTCGCTCGCCCGAGCAATCGGGCAGCGCCCGGCTATCCTGGCAGCAGCGCGAGGAACGCTACCGCTTGTCGGTGGACGGTCCGCTGGGCGTGGGCGGAATGCGCATCGAGGGTGATGATACGCAGGTTCAGGTCGAGTCCCGTGGCGAACGCCGGGTTTATACGTCAGCGCCGGAGGCCGTGCTGGCGGCGGCGTTGGGTTATGATCTGCCGGTGCGCGCGCTGCGCTACTGGGTATTGGGTCTGTCTGACCCGCAGGGCGGCCGTGCAGTCTGGGGTGTTGCCCCGGGGGCAGCAGTGCCAACCTTGCGACAGGCCGGCTGGACCGTGCGTTATGAGGCCCGTGAGGCGCGGGTGGCTGAAGTGCCCTTGCCGACGCGGCTCACCCTGGATCGGGGCGATCTGAGCCTGCGCTTGCTGGTGGAGCATTGGGATGTGGACCCCGCTCGCCTGTGCCCGGCGCCCTTGCCGTGAACGCCGCGCGCATGACCCGCTGGCCCGCGCCGGCCAAGCTCAATCTGTTTCTTCATGTGCTCGGCCGCAGGCCTGATGGTTATCACGACCTGCAGACCTTGTTTCAATTCGTCGCGTTCGGCGATGAGGTTTTCATCGAGCCGACCGCGGAGAGTCAGATCCAATTGATCAAAGGGGCGGCGGGTGTGCCCGCGGGCGCGGATTTGATCGAACGGGCCGCGCGTTGCCTGCAGGCGCAGACGGGGGTGCGGGCCGGGGCCCGTCTCGGCGTCAACAAGCGTATTCCCCAAGGCGCTGGTCTGGGCGGCGGAAGTTCCGATGCCGCCACGGTCTTGGTGGCGCTCAATTATTTGTGGGGGACCGGACTCACGCCGGAGGCGTTGGCCGAACTGGGGTTGACCCTGGGGGCGGATGTGCCGGTCTTCGTGCGCGGTCATGCCGCCTGGGCCGAGGGGGTGGGGGAGCGATTGGTATCCGTGGAGATTCCCGAGCCCTGTTACCTGATTGTCTGGCCGGAATGCTCGGTGTCCACTGCGCGGGTTTTCGAAGACCCTGAATTGACAAGAAACTCGCCTCGAATGAAAATGGCCGACTTCCTTGCAGGGAAGGGTCGGAATAACTGTGCGCCGGTGGTGCGCCGGCGTTACCCCGAGGTGGCCCGGATGTTGGACTGGATGGAGACTCATGCGCCGGCCCGCCTCACCGGCACCGGTGGCGCCGCATTTGCGGCCTTCGACCACGTCGAGGCGGCTGATGCCCTTTTGGGGCGATTGCCTACGGGGTGTGCCGGGGTGGTGACGCGCGGGTGTAACCAGTCTCCCCTGCATCGGGTTCTTGCGGCGGCCATCGCCGGGAACCCCGGATCGGTTTTCGGTTGTCTTGGGGCGTAGCCAAGCGGTAAGGCACGGGGTTTTGATCCCCGCATTCCTAGGTTCGAATCCTGGCGCCCCAGCCATTCATCATGGCGCCCACCCTGGCGGGTCGGGGTGCAAACGGCCCAAATCACGGGAATGACGATGACGTTTGAAGGGCAGTCCCCTGGTTTGGATGGGGCCAGATTCATGGTCTTTTCGGGCACCGCCAACCGCGCGCTTGCCCAGGCCATTGCCAACCACCTGATGGTCCCGCTGGGCAAGGCCACGGTCGGCCGCTTCAGTGACGGGGAAGTCACGGTCGAAATCGAGGACAACGTCCGTGGCCGCGATATCTTCCTGATCCAGACCACCAGCGCGCCCACCAATGATCACGTGATGGAAATGCTCATCATGACCGATGCGCTGCGCCGCGCCTCGGCGCGCAAGGTGATCGCGGTGGTGCCCTACTTCGGCTATGCACGACAGGACCGGCGCGTGCGCTCGGCGCGCGTGCCGATCACTGCCAAACTGGTCGCCAACATGATGGTCACGGCGGGTGTTGGTCATTTGCTGACGGTGGATCTGCACGCCGATCAGATCCAGGGTTTTTTCGATATTCCGGTGGACAATGTCTACGCCTCGCCGATCCTGCTGGGGGATATCTGGCAGCGGCGCAAGGACAGGAAGTTGATCGTGGTCTCGCCCGATGTGGGCGGCGTGGTACGCGCCCGCGCCATCGCCAAGCGGCTCGACGACACGGATCTGGCGATCATCGACAAGCGCCGCGCCCGGGCCAACGAATCCCAGGTGATGCACATCATCGGCGATGTGCAGGACAAGTTCTGCGTACTGGTGGACGACATCGTCGACACAGCGGGCACCCTGTGTCAGGCTGCCGCTGCGTTGAAACAACGGGGGGCAGCCCAGGTCGTGGCCTATGCGACCCACGCGGTTCTGTCCGGGCCAGCCATCGAACGCATCGAGTCTTCCGTATTGGATGAGCTGGTGGTCACTGACACCATTCCCTTGGCGGCGCCGGCCGCCGCGTGCGCCAAGATCCGGCAAGTGAGTGTAGCCCAGGTCCTGGCGGAAACCATCCGCCGTGTGGCCAGCGATGAATCGGTCAGCTCGCTGTATATCGATTGAATGATGAACAGGGGCGGATCGAGCCGCCCATTGGTACCTGCCTTGGTCGCGTGGCAGGCATAAAGGTCTGTATGGGCCGCTTGGAGTAAGTGCAATGAGTGTGGAAACCTTTGAAATCGCGGCAACCAGCCGGTCCGATGCGGGGAAAGGTGCGAGCCGCCGCCTGCGTCACCAGGGTCAGGTGCCGGGCATCGTGTATGGCGGGGATCAGTCGCCCCAGCCCATCAATCTCAGCAATAACGAAATGATCAAGCATCTGGCGCATGAAGCCTTCTATTCCCATGTGCTGGAATTGAAGGTTGATGGGGTTGCCCAGAGCGTGATCCTCAAGGCACTGCAGCGCCATGTCTATCGCCCCGGCATCATTCTGCATGTCGATTTTCAGCGTGTGCTGGCGGGTCAGGCTCTGCATGTCCATGTGCCGCTGCACTTTGTTGGCGATGAGCGTTCCCCGGGCGCCAAGCGCGGCGGCGTGATTTCCCATCTGCTGAACGAAGTGGAAGTGAGCTGCTTGCCGAAGGATCTGCCCGAGTTCATCGAGGTGGATGTGGGCGCCCTGGACATCGGCGAAGGCCTGCATCTGTCCGATCTGAGTCTTCCGGCTGGCGTGAGTCTGCTCGCGCTGAGCCATGGCGAATCCGGCGATCTGTCCGTGGTCACCGTGCTGCCGCCGAAGGTCGAGCAGACCGAAACGCCTGAAGCGGGTTGATCAATGGGGCAGGGTTCTGGGGTCGCTTCCCACCCGACCCTGCAGGCCGTGATCGGGTTGGGGAATCCCGGCCCGGAGTACGCCGAGACCCGTCATAACGCCGGCTTTTGGTGGGTGGATGCCCTTGCGCATCGGGCTGGAGTCACGCTCCGGCCCGATGCGCGTTTGCAAGGGGACGTGGGCCGGTTGACGGTTGCTGGCACGTCGATCTGGCTGTTCAAGCCCAGCACCTACATGAACCACAGCGGTCAGGCAGTGGCTGCCTTCGCAGCCTACTATCGGCTTGATCCCGCGGCACTGCTTGTCGTTCACGACGAACTGGATCTGGCCCCCGGTACCGTGCGCCTGAAACAGGGTGGCGGCCATGGCGGGCATAACGGCCTGCGCGACATCACCGCCCGCTTGGGCGCGGATTTCCTGCGGTTGCGGATCGGCATCGGTCATCCGGGTCATCGCGATCAGGTGGTCGGCTATGTGCTGCACCGCCCGTCCCAGACGGAACGCCAACAGATCGATCAGGCCATGGCGCGGGCGCAAGCCATTTTCCCCGAACTGGTTGCAGGGCGTATGGCGTTGGTCATGCAGCGCTTGAACACATCCGCGCCGGGCGAACCATCCGCCGGCGGCGGTTAAAGGAAACGAGATCATGGGAATCCAGTGCGGCATCGTGGGCTTGCCCAACGTGGGCAAGTCGACGCTTTTCAATGCGCTGACGCGGGCGGCGATTGCCGCCGAAAACTACCCGTTCTGCACCATCGATCCCAATGTCGGGGTGGTGCCCGTGCCGGATCCGCGCCTCGATGCTCTGGCCGCCATCGTGCGCCCCGAGCGGATCCTTCCCACCCATATGGAATTCGTGGACATCGCCGGGCTGGTGGCAGGCGCTTCCAAGGGCGAAGGGCTGGGCAACCAGTTTCTGGCTCATATCCGCGAGACCGATGCCGTGGCGCATGTGGTGCGTTGTTTTGATGATGCCAATGTCATCCATGTGGCCGGGCGGGTCGATCCCTTGTCGGACGTGGAGGTGATTCAGACCGAACTGGCCCTCGCGGACCTGGCCACGGTGGAGAAAGCGACCCAACGCCTGGAGCGCAAGGCCAAGAGTGGCGATAAGGCAGCCAAGGCCGATTTGGTGCTGCTGGAGGAGGTGAGCCGGGTCTTGGATCGGGGCGAGGCGGCGCGCACGCAGGTGATCGATGAAGCCTCGCGTCAATTGCTGGTGCGTGAACTCCATCTGATTACGGCCAAGCCCTTGATGTACGTGGCCAATGTGGACGAATCCGGTGGCGGCGCCCATCTGGAGGTCTTGCGGCGGATGGCTGCCACCGAAGGGGCTCAGGTGGTGCCGGTCTGTGCGGCGCTGGAGGCCGAGATCGCGCAACTGGATGAGGCGGACCGTGCGGTGTTCCTGGCTGACCTCGGCATGGCGGAGGCGGGTCTCGACCGGGTGATCCGCGCAGCCTATCAATTGCTGCGTCTGCAAACTTTTTTCACCGCGGGTGTCAAAGAAGTGCGAGCATGGACCGTGCCTGCCGGTGCTACAGCGCCCCAGGGCGCGGGCGTGATTCACACGGACTTCGAGCGCGGTTTCATTCGGGCCGAAGTGATGGCATATGAGGATTTCATCGCCTGCAAAGGCGAGGCCGGGGCCAAGGAAGCCGGCAAATGGCGTCTGGAAGGCAAGGACTACGTCTTGCGGGAAGGTGATGTGGTCCATTTCCGCTTCAACGTCTGATAGGCTGGACGCATTGATAGGTTCCATGGATTCCAACGGAGAGGGCAGAATGATGGACAATCATTCAGCGCAAGTGGTTTTTACCGATGCGGCAGCCGGCAAGGTGCGCCAGTTGCTGGACGAAGAAAAAAATCCCGATCTTAAACTGCGGGTGTTCGTTTCCGGGGGTGGCTGTTCGGGCTTCCAATACGGATTCACCTTCGATGAGGCGGAGCAGGAAGGCGATGTCCGCGTGAGTAAGGAAGGGGTTGTGCTGCTGGTTGATGCCACCAGTATCCATTACTTGCAGGGCGCCGAAATCGACTACGCCGAAGGGCTGGAAGGCGAGCGCTTTGTGATCCGCAATCCCAACGCGACAACCACCTGCGGCTGTGGTTCATCGTTCTCCGTCTGAGCGCAGCGCTGGCGGAGATTCCCCGCCTTCAAGATCCCATCAACCCGCGAGCGCAAGTTCAGCCCGCAGGAAAAATCCCCCCCAGCACCGTGGCGCGGCGCGCGCCGGTTGCCGTGGGCACGTTGCCCGCTTTGCCCTCCAGGCTGCGGTGGGCCAGCCAAGCGAACGCCGCCGCCTCGACCCATTGTGGATCCATGCCGTGGTCAGCGGTCGACTCCACCGGGATTGGCGCCATGCGTTCTTTGAGGCGCTGCAGCAGAAATCCGTTGCGTGCGCCGCCGCCACAGACCAGCAGGCGCTGGGCCTTGAAATGGTTTTGCGCCAGGGCTTGGGCGATTGTTTCGACGGTGAGTTCACACAGGGTGCGCTGGATGTCCTGCGGCGCCGGCTGCGGGCTGGTCCCGGCGAGGCGCTCACGCAGCCACTGCGGGTTGAAGTGGTCGAGACCAGTGCTTTTGGGCGGCGGGTCGAGAAAGAACGGATCGTCCAGAAACTGCGCCAGCAGGTGCGGGATGACTTGCCCGCCCCGCGCCCATTGCCCATCCGCATCATAAGTGGTTCCCAAGTGGGTGTGCGTCCAAGCGTCCATCAGGCAATTGGCGGGTCCGCAATCGAATCCCCCCACCACCGTTGCGGCCCTATCCACGAGTGTGAGGTTCGCGATTCCGCCCAGGTTCAGGATGGCTCTTGGTTCATCGGGAGAGCCAAGCAGCTCGGCATGGAACAGCGGCACCAGGGGCGCCCCTTGGCCGCCAAGCAGGATGTCGCGCATGCGCCAGTCAGCCAGGGTCGTGATTCCGGTTTCCAGCGCCACACACTGGGCGTTGCCCATTTGCAGCGAATAGGGATGGCGGTGTTCGGGGCGATGACGCAGGGTCTGGCCATGCAGGCCAATGGCGCGAATCTGTTGCGGGGTGTGACCGGCCTGACGGATCAGAGTCAGCGCGGCGCGAGCAAAACAGCGTCCCAATTGCAGATCCAGCGTCAGGGCGGCATCAAGGGTGCCGCCAGCTGGATGGCGGGCAATGGCGCGGATCTGGCGCGCCAGGCGTCCCGGCAGCGGGTGTGACAGGGTGGCCTCCAAGGCCATGCCAGATGAATCAATGCGGATCAGAGCGGCATCAATTCCATCCGCACTGGTCCCGGACATCAGGCCGAGATAGCGCACAACGGGATGCCGTTGATCAATTGGCGGATGAGGCTGGCATGTTTTGAGCCAGCCGGGTAGTGCCTGTGGTTTGCAATGCGGTCAACAGCGGGGCCGTCTGGGCCTTGAATGCCTGAAGTTCACGACCGTTCAGATTGTCCGCGAGGGGTGTGTTTACCTTCAAGGGATCACGATGCACCCCATCAACCCGCAGCTCGTAATGGAGGTGCGGACCGGTTGCAAGTCCGGTGGAGCCAACATAGCCGATGACCTGTCCTGCCGAGACTCTAGCGCCGGTCGCCAGCCCTTTTGCGAAGCCATTCATATGCGCATAGAGGGTGGTGTGGTGTTGGTTATGAGCAATTTCGATGACATTGCCATAGCCTCTTTTGGTGCCCTTGAAGACGATCTTTCCATCGCCGGCCGCCTTGATGGCAGTGCCGCGTGGTGCGGCATAGTCCACGCCCTTATGGGCGCGGATGGTGTTGAGGATGGGATGGCGGCGCCCAAGGCTGAAGCCCGAGCTGATCCGGCTAAAGTCCACGGGGGTGCGCAGAAAAGCCTTGCGCAGGCTCTTCCCGGCCGGCGAGTAATAACGCGCTTTACCATCCTTTCCGGCATATCGGACAGCCTGGTAAGTTTTGCCCTGATTGCTGAATTCAGCGGCCAGAATCGGGCCGGCGAGGACCTCTTCTCCATCACGGTAACTGGCTTCGTAGACCACCTTCAATTCATCGCCTTCGCGCAAATCAAGGGCGAAGTCGATTTCATAGGCGAAGATGTCAGCCAGCTGCAAGATCGCCCGCTGGCTCAAGCCGGCATCTTTCCCGGCTTGGAACAATGAGCTGCGGATGAGACCCTGCGTGGTGACTTGGCGCCGTTCAACGGGGTGGGTGATGAGTTCGGACTGAAACCGCTCACCCTCCCGCACCAGGTGCAAGGTGCTGAGAGGATCGACATCGTGTACCAGTTCAGCGATGCGGCCCCCATCCCCGACCTTGATCCGGAACTCATCCCCGGGCTGCAGGTTGCGAAGATAGCGCTTGTAGGACGCAATCTCGGTGATGGCCTGGAGATCCTGGCGTGGCAGTTCGAAGCGCTCAAAGAGCTGTGACAGGGAATCACCACGGGCGACGGTCAACGAAATCCAGTCAGGGTCGCCAAATGGGCTTGAGGGCAAGTCGAGCGCCAAGGTGCTTCCGTCAGAAAAGAGTTCGACTGAGTGATTGCGCCAATCCTCGCCAAGGATGGTGGCCAGCGTCTGTTCAGTCAGATGCAGAATCCCGCTGGATTCTTCTGAATCAAGGGATGTCGGCGATTCAAAGACGCCAGGCTCGATCATCTGCCGCATCGCCGCGGCATCGCCCATGTGCAGCGCGAAGCTCAAAGAGAGGATCGGAAGCGCGGCGCCGAAGACGAACCAATGCATGGGATTGCTTTTGGGGCGCTGCGGGGCGGATAGGGCTTTATAATCCTGCTTCACGCGCGTGGTGCGATCCATCATGCTTTTCGTTCCATCGGCCCCAACCCTGAGCGCCGGAATGCGCCCTTTTTGATCGGGGGAAGTTAACCCGACCCGGTAGGGCATGGCAAGTCATCTTGAGACAGTATTTGCTGAAAAGAGCCTCATTCGCTGATACCCGTCAACGAGCAGGCCAGATATTGTCGATTTAATATATTAAGGAGTCGTTCATGGTTGTCGATCCGTCCGGCTGGGATCTATTGACCCGAGGTGTCGAGGAAATTCTTCCGGCCGAAGGGTTGCGCGAGCGCTTGGCGCTGGGGAAACCACTGCGGATCAAGGCCGGATTCGACCCGACCGCTCCGGACCTGCATCTGGGGCACACGGTACTTCTCAACAAGATGCGTCAATTCCAGGAGCTGGGTCATCACGTCATCTTTCTGATCGGCGACTTCACGGGTCGAATCGGGGACCCCACCGGCAAGAACATCACGCGCAAGCCACTAAGTGCGGAAGACATTCAACGAAATGCCCAGACTTATGCTGAACAGGTGTTCCGGATCCTGGACCCGGATCGCACCGAAATCGTGTTCAACTCGCAATGGATGGGCGTCCTGGGGGCGGCCGATCTGATCCAGATTGCGGCGCATCAAACAGTGGCGCGCATGCTGGAACGGGATGACTTCGGCAAGCGCTATGCGGCGGGTCAGCCCATTGCCATCCACGAATTCCTCTATCCCCTGATCCAGGGCTATGACTCGGTGGCCTTGCGCGCGGATGTGGAGCTGGGGGGGACGGACCAGACCTTTAATCTGCTGATGGGGCGACAGTTGCAACAGGCCTATGGTCAAAAGCCACAGGTCGTCTTGACCTTGCCACTGCTGGAAGGGCTGGATGGTGCGCAGAAAATGTCCAAATCCCTGGGCAATACCGTTGGCATTCAAGACGTGCCAGAGGAGATGTTCGGTAAGTTGATGTCTATTTCCGATGAATTGATGTGGCGTTATTACGATTTGCTCAGCGCCTGTACGACCGGGTGGATTCAGTCGCGCCGCGCAGCGGTGGCGGGAGGCGCCAATCCACGGGATGTGAAAATCGAGCTGGCGCTTGAGCTCGTCGGTCGATTCCATGGCGCCATGGCGGCGCAAAGCGCCATGGAGTCCTTTGTCAGGCGGTTTCAGCGGGGCTTGCTCCCGGAGAACATGCCAGAGTTCAACTTTGTCCTTGAATCAGAGGGGCTGTGGTTACCCACTGCCATGAAGGCGGCATCGCTGGCAGGCAGTACATCAGAGGCAATGCGCCTCATTCGTGAGGGCGGCGTTCGGCTGGATGGTGTCAAAGTTGCTGATCCCGATCTGCGTTTGAAGGATCCCGGAACGCTTGTGATCCAGGTGGGAAAGCGTCGATATGCGCGCCTTACGTTAAATGCCGCTGCCGAGCAGGGCCTCAAAGGCGATTGAAACAATGGCTTGCATTGATGTTCACGGAATATTCAAAAAAGGCTTGACGGGAGTTTTCGTCGCCCTATAATTCGCCGTCTCAGCACGGCTGATTACGAATCACCTGAAGCAGGGCCCCGCCGAAACGGCAGGGGATGATGAAAAAAAGGGTTGACAAGTAAAACAGAAATGCTAAGATAGTCGACCTTGAAGCGGCGATGCAAAGCCCCTTCAAGGGGAGAGTAAAGCTCTCCCAGCCCGCAAGGGAAGCTCTTTAAAAGTTTGGAATCAAGCAGCTTATGTGGGCGCTTGCGTCAATTGTTGATGCGTTTTGTATCAAAAATGGCAGCTTGAGCAATCAAGATGCCTAGCCGAATTGACGGGTAATTTATCCGTCTTAAGGTTTAAACTCAAGAGTTTGATCCTGGCTCAGATTGAACGCTGGCGGCATGCCTAACACATGCAAGTCGAACGGTAGCAGGTCCTTCGGGATGCTGACGAGTGGCGGACGGGTGCGTAACGCGTGGGAATCTGCCCAATAGTGGGGGATAACCCGGGGAAACCCGGGCTAATACCGCATACTCCCTACGGGGGAAAGCGGGGGACCGCAAGGCCTCGCGCTATTGGATGAGCCCGCGTCCGATTAGCTTGTTGGTGGGGTAAAAGCCTACCAAGGCGACGATCGGTAGCTGGTCTGAGAGGACGACCAGCCACACTGGGACTGAGACACGGCCCAGACTCCTACGGGAGGCAGCAGTGGGGAATATTGGACAATGGGGGAAACCCTGATCCAGCAATGCCGCGTGTGTGAAGAAGGCCTGCGGGTTGTAAAGCACTTTCGGCAGGAAAGAAAAGCCATGCGCTAATACCGCATGACCTTGACGTTACCTGCAAAAGAAGCACCGGCTAACTCCGTGCCAGCAGCCGCGGTAATACGGAGGGTGCAAGCGTTAATCGGAATTACTGGGCGTAAAGCGCACGTAGGCGGACGACTAAGTCGGATGTGAAATCCCTGGGCTTAACCTGGGAACTGCATCCGATACTGGTCGCCTAGAGTATGGAAGAGGGAAGCGGAATTCCAGGTGTAGCGGTGAAATGCGTAGATATCTGGAGGAACATCAGTGGCGAAGGCGGCTTCCTGGTCCAATACTGACGCTGAGGTGCGAAAGCGTGGGGAGCAAACAGGATTAGATACCCTG
>JBATEM010000271.1:0-5361 GCA_049664005.1 Candidatus Macondimonas sp. | reverse complement strand
CGGGGGAGAGTGCGATGAAGGGATTGGGCATGATGGCCGGCGCGCTCCTGCTGCTGGCCCTGTTGGTGGCTTCCAGCGCCTTTTATGTGGTGGATCTCCGCGATCGGGCCATTCTGGTGCGCCTGGGCGAGATGGTGGAAGCCGATGTGGCGCCTGGCTTGCATCTGAAGCTGCCCTTGCTGGATGTGGCGCGCACCTTCGACGGCCGGCTCCAGACCCTGGACATCGCGCCGGAGCGCTTCCTGACCCTGGAAAAGAAAAACCTGATCGTCGATTTCTACGTCAAATGGCGCATCGACGATGTGGCGCGCTACTACCGCGCAACGGGTGGAAGCGAATTCATCGCCGCGCAGCGTTTGGAACAGATCGTGAAAGACGGCCTGCGCAGCGAGTTCGGCCGACGCACCGTGCAGGAGGCGGTGTCTGGCGATCGCGTCCAACTGGTGCAGACCATGACCACGCTGGCCAGCCGGCAGAGCCAGGAATTGGGGGTTGAAGTGAAGGAAGTGCGTATCAAGCGCATGGACCTGCCCAATGAAGTGAGCAGTTCGGTGTTCGCCCGCATGGAAGCCGAGCGCGCCCGCACCGCCCGCGAGTTGCGGGCCGAGGGTGAGGAAGCCGCCGAGGGGGTGCGTGCGGAAGCGGAACGCCAGCGTGAAGTGATGCTGGCCGAGGCCTATCGGGACGCCGAGCGATTGCGTGGTGAAGGCGACCGGCTGGCGGCGGAAGCATTCGCCAAGGCGCACCAGACTGCGCCGGAGTTCTATGCCTTCTACCGCAGTCTGCAGGCCTATCGGGAGGCCTTGGGCCGCGGCGACACCACCATGGTGCTCTCCACGGACAGCGAGTTCTTCCGCTATTTCAAATCATTGCCCACGCCGCCTGCTGCGGCGGCTGTCCGCTGAGTTGCCATGCCAGGGGATTTGATTGCCGCGTTCGGGCTGGTTCTGGTGCTGGAAGGCATTTTGCCCATGGCCGCGCCGCGCTTCTGGCAACGCGGGCTGAACCAGCTCAGCCTGTTGCCGCCCCGGGTGGTCCGGCTGCTGGGGCTTGCCAGTCTGGCCACGGGTTGGCTGATCGTGCGCGCGGCCCGATGAGCGGAGCAAATCGCCCATGAGCGTGGAAAACCGCTGGCTCCTGCCCGAAGCCGTCTCCGAAGTGTTGCCGCCCCATGCGCGGGCGATGGACTTGCTGGGCCGCGCGGTCATGGATCTGTTCTGGTCGTGGGGCTACGATGCCATCGATCCGCCCCTGATCGAATACTTGGAGTCGCTGTTGACGGGCACTGGCCAGCATCTGGATCTGGAGACTTTCAAGATCACCGATCAGTTGAGTGGCCGCCTGATGGGCGTGCGGGCGGACATCACGCCGCAAGCCGCCCGCATCGACGCCCAGGTGCTGCGCGGCGATGGCCCCCGGCGCCTGTGTTACTTGGGCCCGGTGCTGCACACCCGGTCCGATGGCCGCGGGGGCTCCCGTTGCCCCCTGCAGGTGGGTGCCGAGTTGTTTGGGGACGCCAGCCCGCAAAGTGATCTGGAAGTGATTGCCCTCATGCTGGAGACCCTGCTGCGCGCAGGACTGGATGATTTGCATCTGGATCTGGGGCATGTCGGCATCTATCGCGCCCTGGTTCAGGAGGCGGGCTTGCCGGGCCAGGATGAACGACAGTTGTTCGACTTGCTGCAGCGCAAGGCCATGCCGGAGTTGCAGGCGTTCCTGGCGGGTCATCCCATGACGCGGCAGGTGGCGGGTTGGCTGTGGGCCTTGCCGGATCTCAATGGTCCGGTGGATGTGCTGGCGCGGGCGCGCACTGTCCTGGCTGGGACCGGCGCGGGTGTGGAAACGGCGCTGGCAGAACTGACCCGTCTGGCCGAGCGCCTCGATCAGCGTTACCCCCAGGTCACGCTGCATCTGGACCTGGCAGAGCTGCGCGGTTACGACTACCACACCGGCGTGGTGTTCGCCGCCTTCCAGTCCGGTCGGGGCCAGGATCTGGCGCGCGGCGGCCGGTATGATCATGTGGGCGAGGTGTTCGGCCGCGCCCGTCCCGCAACGGGCTTCAGCGCCGATTTGCACGCCCTGTATCACGCCGGTCGCTCAAGCGCCGCGCCTGCTGGCGCCATCTGGGCGCCGGTCGCCGGCGAGGATCCGGCGCTGGAGACGGCGGTGGTCGCGTTGCGTCATCAAGGCGAGCGGGTCATCCGGGCCTTGAGCGAGGAAAATGGCTTGCCGAGTGCGCTGCATTGCGATCGCCGCCTGATCTGGCGCGACGGGCAATGGCGTGTGGATGCATGGACTCCCTGAACAATCGCCGGCCCGGCGGGCTGGCTGGATAGAAGGACATCATGGGCAAGAATGTCATCGTGATCGGCGCCCAGTGGGGCGACGAAGGCAAGGGCAAGATCGTCGATCTGCTCACCGAGCGCTGCGCGGCAGTGGTGCGTTTCCAGGGCGGGCACAATGCCGGCCATACCCTGGTCATCGACGGCAAGAAGACCGTCCTGCACCTCATTCCTTCCGGCATCCTGCATCCGCAGGTGCAGTGCTTCATCGGCAACGGTGTGGTGGTATCCCCCCCGGCGCTGCTGGAGGAAATCCAGACGCTGGCCGGCCAGGGCGTGGACGCGCTGGCGCGGTTGCGCATCAGCCCAGCCTGCCCGCTGGTATTGTCTTCGCATGTGGCGCTCGATCGGGCGCGCGAACTGGCGCGCGGTATCCTGGCCATCGGCACCACCGGCCGTGGCATCGGCCCGGCCTATGAGGACAAGGTGGCGCGCCGGGGCGTGCGAGTCGGAGACCTGTTCCACCGCGAGCGGCTGGCCGCCAAGCTGGGGGAACTGCTCGACTACCACAATTTCGTGCTGCGCCATTATTACAGCGTCGACACGGTGGACTTCCAGCAGGTGCTGGAATCCTCGCTGGCCGCGGCAGAGGTCCTGCGGCCGCTGGTGATCGATGTGTCCGAGCAACTTAACCGGCTGCGCCGGGAAGGCCGCAACGTCCTGTTCGAAGGTGCGCAGGGCGCCTTGCTGGATGTCGATCTGGGGACTTACCCCTACGTCACCTCGTCCAATACCACTGCGGGCGGGGCGGCGACCGGATCGGGCATTGGCCCCGCCTGGTTCGATGGCATCCTGGGCGTCGTCAAGGCCTATACGACGCGCGTGGGGGCCGGACCCTTCCCGACGGAACTCCTGGATGAAAACGGCGCCTATTTGGCCCAGCGCGGCCACGAGTTCGGTTCCACCACCGGTCGGCCGCGCCGCTGCGGCTGGTTCGATGCCCCGGCGCTGCGCCGCAGTGTGGTGATGAACAGCCTGACGTCGCTGTGCATCACCAAGCTGGACGTCCTTGATGAGCTGGATGCCATCCGCATCGCCGTTGGCTACCGGGTCGACGGCGAGCCGATGGAATCCCTGCCCATCGGCGCGGAGGCGGTGGCGGATTGCGAGCCGATCTACGAGGAAATGCCCGGCTGGCGGTCGAGCACCGTGGGCGCGCCCACGATTGATGATCTGCCGCCTGCGGCGCGCGCATACCTGCGCCGCATCGAGGAGATCGTCGATGTTCCCGTGGACATGATCTCCACCGGACCGGATCGCAACCAGACCATAATCTTGCGCAATCCCCTGGATTGAGGGGCCTGCATGCCAATTCAAGGCGTAAATACAAAAAAGGCTTTCCGGGATCGGAAAGCCTTTTTTGCTTTGAAATCAAGATGGTGCCGAGAAGAGGACTTGAACCTCCACGGGGTTTCCCCCACTAATACCTGAAACTAGCGCGTCTACCAATTCCGCCATCTCGGCTCAACGGAATTGCATTTGTCCTGCAACCCCGTGGGCTGCGAACTTTAAGACTCCCCAAAGCCGTTGTCAACGGGCAAAATGCCCGACCTTAGAGGTAATCAATTTATTCATGGAACTCCTGAATGGCTGAAGCTGACTGGCAATCCCGCGATCCCCACTACGAGCAGGAGCGGTTGAAGTATCCCCAGCCCGCGCCCAGCCGGGAATATTTGCGCATGTTGCTGACCGAGGCGGGCGAACCGCTGTCCCGCGAGGACATCATCGAGCGCGGCGGCATCACCGGCGCCGAGGCCCTGGAAGGGGTGGAACGACGGCTCGCCGCGATGGTCCGGGACGGCGAGTTGGCGATCAACCGCAAGGGTGCCTATGGCCTGGTGGACCGCATGCATCTCGTGGGCGGGCGCGTCATCGCCCATCGGGATGGCTTCGGCTTTCTGGTCTCGGACGATGGTGGGGATGACGTTTTCCTGCCCGCGCGGCAGATGCGCGATCTGTTCCACGGTGATCGCGTCCTGGTGCGGATCAGCGGCGAGGATCGTCGCGGCCGCCGCGAAGGGGTGGTGGTCGAGATCCTGGAGCGGAACACCCAGCAGGTGGTGGGCCGTTTTTACCGCGAACAGGGCGTGGGCTTCGTGCTGCCCGAGAACCCCCGCATTACCCACCAGATCATGATTCCGGCCGACGCGCAGGGCGAGGTCCGCGACAACCAGATCGTGGTGGTCGATATCGTCGAACCCCCCAGCAAACGCGGGCCGCCCTTGGGCCGTATACGCGAGGTGCTGGGCGAGCACATGGCGCCCGGCATGGAAATCGAGGTCGCCATCCGCGCCCACGGCATTCCCTCGGTGTGGCCGGAAGCAGTGGAAGCGGCCTGTGCACCGTTCGGCAGCCGGGTCGAGTCTGACGACAAGCGTGATCGGGTCGATCTGCGGCGCTATCCGCTGGTGACGGTCGATGGCGCCGATGCGCGCGATTTTGACGACGCGGTGTTCTGTGAGCCGGCCGGGGAGGGCTGGCGCCTGCTGGTGGCTATCGCCGACGTGGGGCATTACGTGCGCCCCGGCGACCCCCTGGACCTGGAGGCAGCCACGCGCGGCAACTCGGTCTACTTCCCCCAGCAGGTCGTGCCCATGCTGCCGGAAGTGCTTTCCAATGGTCTGTGCTCGATCAACCCCAAGGTCGACCGCCTGTGCATGGTGTGCGCCCTGGAAATCGGCGCCGATGGCGAGATCAGCCGCTTCCGCTTCTTCGAAGGCGTGATGCGCTCGGCGCAGCGGCTGACCTATGACGAATTTGCCCAGGCCGTGATCGATCGGGACGCCCCGACGCGGGAACGGCTGAAAGACATTCTGGGCCATCTGGAAGACCTCCATGGCCTCTACCAGGTGCTGCGCAAGGCCCGGGAGCGCCGCGGCGCCCTGGATTTCGGCACCGCCGAGACGGTGATCGAGTTCGGGCCGGATCGCAAGATCGCCGCCATCAAGCCGTTTCTGCGTCACGATGCCCATCGCATGATCGAGGAGTGCATGATTGCCGCCAACGTGGCGGCGGCCCG
>JBATEM010000270.1:0-2231 GCA_049664005.1 Candidatus Macondimonas sp. | reverse complement strand
CCGGTGAAGAAGGCCTCATCGGCGATGTAGACCTCATCGCGGGTGATGCGCTTTTCCTTGACCGTCAGGCCCATTTCCCCCGCCAGGGTGATGATGGTGCGACGGGTGATGCCGTCCAGGGCCGCCGTCAGTTCGGGGGTGTACAGCACCCCGTCGCGGACGATGAACACGTTCTCGCCCGAGCCCTCGGCCACGAATCCCTCCCGATCCAGCAACAGCGCTTCCTGCGCGCCCGAGGCCAAGGCTTCCTGCAGAGCCAGCATGGAATTCATGTAGTTGCCATTGGCCTTGGCCTTGCACATGGTGATGTTGACGTGGTGGCGGCTGAAGGAGGACGTCTTCACCACCAGACCCCGCTCCAGGGTCTCCGCTCCCAGGTAGCTGGGCCAGTGCCACGCCGCCACCATCACATGCACCTGCAGGTTGTCGGCCCGCAACCCCATGCCTTCGGCGCCGAGAAACGCCATGGGTCGGATGTAGGCTTCCGACAGGTCGTTTTCGCGGATCACCGCATGATGTGCGGCGGCCAGGGTCTGTGTGTCGATGGGCAAGCGCATGTTGAGGATGTGGGCGGACTGGAAAAACCGCCTGTTGTGCTCACCCAGGCGAAAGATGGCCGTGCCGCGCGTGGTCTTGTAAGCGCGCACGCCCTCGAAAACACCCATGCCGTAATGCAGGGTGTGGGTCAGCACATGAACCTTGGCCTCGCGCCAGGGCACCAGCGCGCCATCCAGCCAGATCACCCCGTCCCGGTCCGCCATCAACTGTGTTGCCATAGGTGCCATCCCGTCCATTTTCCCGCGTTGAATGTTCAGGGTTGCCGCGTTCATGCGGACCCTTCCAGCAATTGCTCCCATACAGCCCGCACCGTGGCGCGCTCCGACGCCAGCTCCGTCTCACCGACCACCGACGGCACCTGTTGCAGGCTTAAAACATGTGCACGCTGGCGCAGGACCCGATAGGCCATGGAAAGATCCGTTGCCGCGTCGGTGGGGAGCAGACCCAGCGATCCCAGCGTGTCCAGCAGGCGGATATTGTCGGTCCAGCGCAGCAGGGCGGGGTAGGCATGGGCATAATGTAAAACGAGGTATTGCACCATAAATTCAATATCGGCGATACCGCCCGCGCTCTGCTTGAGGTCCCACTCTCCCGGCCTGGATTTGTCGAGCGCCTCGCGCATGCGCTCGCGCATTTGCCGGACTTCGCTGCGCAGGGCGGCAGGATCGCGTGCCCGACCCAGCACTTCGTGGCGAATTGTCTCGAAACGGCGCGCCAGGCTGGGCGGTCCGGCCACCACCCGCGCCCGCACCAGGGCCTGGTGTTCCCAGGTCCAGGCGTGGTGATGCTGATAATCGGCGAATCCCTCCAGGCCGCTCACCAGCAAACCCGCGCCACCGCTGGGTCGCAATCGGGTGTCCACCTCGTAAAGTCGGCCCGCACCGGTGGGAGCGGTGAGCCAATGCACCATGCGCTGGGCGAGACGGGCGAAGAAGCTCGGGTTGTCGAGGACGCGCGGACCGTCGGTTTGGCCGTCCGCATCGCTGCCTTCATGCAGAAACACCAGATCCAGGTCGGAGCCGTAGCCCAGCTCGATGCCGCCCAGCTTGCCGTAGGCCACCACCGCGAACTGCACCAGGCGGCGGTCCTGCATCGAACGTCGCGGCCGGCCATGGCGCGCGACCATCTCGTCCCAGGCCAGCAACAGCACCTGACGCAAAATGACCTCAGCCAGCCCGGTCAGCCTGTCGCTCACCCGCATCAGCGGCAGATGGCCGGCCAGATCGGCGGCGGCAATGCGCAGCAGGTTGATCTGCTGCACATGCCGCAGCGCATCCATGCGCCGCTCCAGGTCCTCGGCCTCCACCATGCGTCGCACCAACTCGCGGGCCACTCCCAGGGTGTCCGGCGGCGTATACAGGCTGCGGGCATCCAGCAGCTCATCAAGCAACATGGGATGGCGCGTCAGATATTCGGCGAGCCAGGGGCTGGCCGCGCACAGCCGCACCAGTTGCGACAGCGCGGTGGGATTATCGCCCAGCAAGGCCAGATAGGTGCTGCGACGGGCAATCACCTCCACCAGCCGCAAGACGCGCGGCAAGGTCGTCTCCGGCTGCGGCCCCCGGCCCACGGCGCCGATCAACAGCGGCATCAGCCGGTCCAGCCGCGAGCGGCCGACCTCACTCAAGGCGCGCACCGCCGGCCCGTCCCGCAATGCCCGCAGCCGTTCGGCC
>JBATEM010000269.1:0-3586 GCA_049664005.1 Candidatus Macondimonas sp. | reverse complement strand
GGCCTGGAGGCGGCCAACTACATCGAGCATTACGGCCTGGTACGGGTGCCGACCGAGCCCATGCAGGTACGCCATGCCTGGAACAGCAACGTCACCGCCACCTATTACCTCACTGTCGCCATTTCCCGGCATTCGCATCATCATGCCGATGCCAGCACCGAGTTCTGGGAACTCAAGGCCTTCCGCGACGAAGCGCCCACCACCCTCTACGGCTATGGCGTCAGCGTGCTCATTGCCCTGATCCCCCCGCTGTGGAATGAGCTGATGGCCCAGAAGCTGTTGTATTGGGACAACAACATGGCCACCCCGGCGGAGCGCCGGCTGGCCATGGCGGAAAACCTGGAGAGCGGCATCCCCGATCTGGTCGAGGCCGCCAAGCGCTACTACGCGACCGAAGGCAAGCCCCAGCCGGAAAGCCCCGCCATCACGCCCGACAATGGCACGGGACGACTCGCCACGGCCTGAAATCCAGGACGCCGAGGCATTGAGTCACATCACGGCCCGTCCCCGCTGGGAACGGGCCGTTTTCTTGTGCGGTTAAAACCAGCATCCCCGCTGTTGTGAGTGCACACGCTTAACGTCATGACATGAGACCATCGCACCTGATTGGGGTCACGCCACCGGCCAGCAAGATCGGTCTTGGCCTTGACGGCGAGATGACAAAAAAGGGGACAGTCGCCTGCCCCCCCGATCGATCTCACATCCGCTGGCCGGATGGCTTCAGAGCAGCGCGGCAACCCCGTCCCGTTCCTCGTTCAGCTCCTGATAGGTCGCGGTCATGCGCTCGCGGCTGAAGGCATTGATCTCCAGCCCCTGGACAATCTGGTATTGCCCATCGCGGCAGGTAACCGGATAGGAATAGACCACGCCTTCCGGAATGCCATAGCTGCCATCCGAGGGAATGCCCATGCTAACCCAATCGCCTTCCGCGCTGCCCAGCGCCCAGGTGCGCATGTGGTCGAGGGCGGTGACCGCGGACACCCCGACGCGCTTCCCGACGCATGCGCTCGAGACCCTGGAGGCCATCACCCGAACCCTTGCTGCCCCGCTACGGGGTGGTGTTCAAGGCGCTGATCGCGCGCGAGGCGCCGTTGCCGCACTGGCGCGAACTTGCTGTATGTGTTCTGGCGCCTGGAAGCGCAGGGCGAGGTACTGGGCGGGCGCTTCGTCGCGGGAGCAGTTCGCGCTGCCCGAAGCGGCTGGGCTGCTGCGCACACTGGCGCGGCAACCGGGGCAGGGCGAGCAGCGGACACTGTCCGCAGCCGATCCCTTGAACCTCGCCGGCATTCTCACGCCCGGTGAGCGTGTTCCCTCTTTTCCGGGGCGGCATGTGTTTTACCGCGATGGTCAGATCGATCGATCGGACAAAGCTGCCGAGTCGCTGCATCGGGCGCCAGGACCGTAGCCCCGATCCCGGCTGGCCTGCAGATGGACGATCGTGGTCGGGATCAGGGCGCGATTTCCTCGTGAACAGTGCGCACCATGCGAACCCGGAAATACTGCGCATGATCGAGGTCGGCCTCGAGCGTCGCGACGGCGACTTCTTCCCGGGCGAGCAGGTCTTCCAGTCCACCCATGTTCTTGACCGCGTGGAAGTCGACATCGACGGTGGTGCTTTCCTCGCCGGGCAGATGGCTGTCTGAAAACGAGAAGGTCGCTTCCTCGACGGGTTTGCCGTCCTGCAGCGGCATGGCGAACGCGGTGCCGCGGACCGTCAGCCGGAGGTTGGTGAAGACGATCTGGGGCAGATGCGGGCCCAGGGCTGCCGGCGCATCGTTCCACAACTCGAAGCGCACCGTGAACGTTTCGCCGACATTGACCGCATCCCCTTCCTGCCGCGCGAGATAATTGGTCAGGCGCAGCGTGTTGCGGATGGCTTGGTAGAATTTTTCAAGGTCCATCGTCTTCTCCTCTGTATGGTCAGGTATCGATCGCGTGGTGGACCGCCGGTCGGACCGCAGCCGTGGGCAATGGGCTGGATCCGGCAACCGTTCGCCATGGGGCAATGATGATCACATCCAGAACCGTTCCCCGGCATGATCCGCGTCAAGATGCCGGGTTGCCATGTCAATGCGATCCCGCCCCTGGCGCGAACGTCGTTTCCTGCAACATGGGGATCGGGTAGGAGGCAGACTCACGCCCGCTGTCCTCCCACACCACCGGACGTGCGGTTCCGCATCCGGCGGTTCATGAGTGACGCTGGAAGCGCTGGTGGAGGTCCACCAGCGAAACCAGCCCCAAGGAGTCGAAGAAGGCTTTCGGATAGGCCGCGCCCATGTGACTGGCCCCGGCGTTCCACCACGCACCGCATTGGTTGGTCGCCGAGCGCCATGCGCGCTCAATCGTCAGCCCTCGTCTCATCAGCGCCTTGGCGCGGGCATACGGGCGCTTGCCTTGCCGCCACAGCAGCCCACGCAGCTTCGAATTGAGACTTGTGACCGTTGCCGCAAGGCTTTGGCCGCGACCCCTCGCGCATCGTCCCTCGGCGCATCCTTGAGCCGTTGCAAACTCGTCAGTGTGATCCGCAGCCGTGCTTTGCGATGCCCCCGTCAGGCTGTAGCCCAGAAACTTCCGTTACCAAGGTCGGGCCACCGCGCTCTTGGCGCGGGTAAACTCGAGTCTGAGCCGCTGTTCCAGAAACGCCGTCATCTGGTCCAGCGCATGCTGCGCCGCCGCTTCGCTTCTGACGTAGATGTTGCAGTCGTCCGCATAACGACAGAACGCATGGCCGCGCTTCTCCAGTTCCCGATCGAGGTCAGTAGCAGGATGTTGGGCAGCAGCGACGACAGCGGTCCGCCTTGCGGCGTGTCCTCGCCCCGCCACGGCACCATCCCGCATCAATCCCGCTTCCAGGTACCGGCGGATCAGTTTCAGCACCCGGCGATCCTTCTCCCGGCACTCCACTTTCGACCTCAAGACATCGTGGTTCACCGTGTCGAAGAAGCGTTCCAAGTCGAGGTCCACGACCCAGCGCTGACCTTCGCGCAAGGGCCGCTGCTTCGTGCACTTGTGCCTCCATGACTCGCTCCACAGTTCGCCGTCCTACTTGCGGTCCCTCACGTTCGTTCGGACTTTCGCGCTTGTGCACTACTATGGCCTGAAGCAATGACTTCTGGCCTTCCATCCCGACGCCTTTCGACACTGGTAGCGCAAGGCAGACGACCAGATCTCCCGGGTATGACGCACCTGCCTTCACGCTTATGCCTGTTGGATCTATGCCGTGACGTTCCTGTGCAAGTACCTGGCTTTGCAGATAGACGCATGCTCAACCCGTCACCTCGACTCTATCCGCTTCCTGTTCGTCAGGCCAGCGATTTGCCTTCGGCTTCCTCCAGATTTCCAGTCGCCCAGAACACCCTTGCCGTTCGGCTAACTCTTCCCTTTGCCGGGCGAGTAGAGGACTTTCACCTCCAAATAAAGGCGCCCTGCCGGGCGCACCAACGAAAAACGCCGGAGAGTTTCCGGCGTTGATTTCAGAAGCTGAGCGGGTCCGATGTTGTCAGAGCAGGGCGGCGACCCCGTCCCGTTCCTCGTTCAGCTCCTGGTAGGTCGCGGTCATGCGCTCGCGGCTGAAGGCATTGATCTC
>JBATEM010000268.1:0-1593 GCA_049664005.1 Candidatus Macondimonas sp. | reverse complement strand
ATCTGGCGCAGGCCCCGGCCTGGCGTTGGCGCAGCGGGCGGAATGGACGGGGCGCCCTGGAGCCGGTGCCCGCTCCATCGGTCATGGCCCTGGATGACCTGCTCGGGCTTGAACGACAAAAAGCCATCCTGGAACGCAACACCCGCCAGTTTCTGGCCGGTCAGCCCGCCAACAATGCCCTGCTGTGGGGCGCGCGAGGGACAGGCAAGTCGTCTCTGGTGAAGGCCTTGCTGTCGGCCTATGCGCCGCGAGGTTTGCGGCTGATCGAGGTCGGCAAGGCGCAACTGGACGAGCTTCCCGAGTTGCTGGGCCAGCTCCATGGCCGGCCGGAACACTGCATTCTGTTCTGCGACGACCTGTCTTTTTCCAGTGACGAACCGGGTTACCAGCATCTCAAGGCCATCCTGGAAGGCTCGATCAGCGCGCCGCCCGAAAATGTCCTGATCTACGCCACCTCCAACCGCCGCCACCTGATGCCCGAGTCCCTGGCCGACAACCGCGACACGCGGGTGCTGGAAGGGGAGATCCATCCGGGCGAGGCGGTGGAAGAAAAGATCTCCCTGTCCGAACGCTTCGGCCTGTGGCTGTCCTTCCATCCCTTCGACCAGTCCCAGTACCTGGCCATCGTGCGCCACTGGCTGATCCGCTTCGGGGTTGCCGATGTCACGGAAGAGGCGGTTACCCGGGCCGCGCTGCAATGGGCGCTCGAACGCGGCTCGCGCAGCGGTCGGGTGGCCTGGCAGTTCGCCAAGGACTGGCTGGGCCGCAGCACCCCGCGTGACTGAGCCCCAGCAAGCACTGGACGGCGCCAATCCGGCGTGCGGCGCCATGAACGCTGAGTTTCCCAGATGCATCCGCCGTCCGGCTGAGGGCTGGCGTTCCCGTTCGGCATATGAGCATGGCTGTGGTCTGAATCAGCCGTTTGGCCCGAACAGATGGATCAGGGCGACCGTGCTGGCGCTGACGGCCGCCGCGAGGAAGCTTCCCCAGGCCGTGTCGATCACGGCGACCAATGGGTCGTAGCCCTTGAGCACGGCATAGGCCGTGGCGTCATAGGTGAGGTAGGTGAAAAAGCCGAACAGGGCGCCGTTCAACGCGGCGGTTTGCCAGTTGCCATCCAACAGGGCTGGCATGATCACGAAAACCATGAGTCCGATGACATACACCGTATAGAACAGCACGGCGATGCCCATCTTGGGGCGGTCGAGCATGATCGCGCCCATGCGGGAGAGATAAAAATCCTTGGCGACATAGCCCAGCCAGACCAGATCCATGGCCAAAAAGAGGACCAGCGCCAGGAGGTAGGTGAGCACGATTTTCATGGCATATTCCATCTGAGCGCTGTTCAGACACCCATTTTTCAATGGTTGCCCAAGAGATACGGTGTTTGCGGGCGCTTGTAAAACAATCGGGGGATATGCGTCCCGCCTGAGCCGGGTTGCCGTGCTGTTGCATAAACGGCATGGCTAGCCCCACGCTTATCGCCCTGTTCAGAACAGGATCACCGAGCGGATGCTTTCGCCCCGGTGCATGAGGTCGAAGGCGCGGTTGATGTCCTCCAGGCCGAAGGTGTGCGTGATGTAGTCATCGATG